>SLIS01000092.1 GCA_007135505.1 Halovivax sp. | reverse complement strand
GTGTTCAACGAAACGTCGAGTTTGCTCGACTCGAACTACGATCGGCTGACGGACGACGACGTCGTCTTCGTCTATAGCGAGGACGGGGCTGACGCCGGTTCGTACAGCGACGAGGAAGTGCCGCTGTGGGCCGTCGACGGAACGGTCTTTGGCAGCGGATCGCTGCTCGTGCACGACGAGGAGGGCGAGTTCGCCCTGGACTACGGCCAGGACGTCGTGTTGCTCAACATCATCGAAGACTACGCGGGCAGCGGTGCCCACATCGTCCTCGACGAAGTGGACCCGAACTACACGCTCGAGGACGATTACACCAAGTTCGGGACGTGGGTCGAAGACCAGGGCCACACGATCGAGGCGAGTTCGGACCTCACCGCCGACCTCGACGACGCCGACGCGTTGTTGATCCCCGTCCCGGACGACGAGCACGCGGACGAGCAGGTCTCGGCCATCGAATCGTTCGCTGCCGATGGCAACCCCGTCTTCCTCTTCAACGAGGCTGACAGCTGGGACACCGACGACCTGAATTACCTCGCTGAAGAACTCGAGCTCGCGTTTCGCTTCGCCGAGGACACGGTCGAAGACGAACCCGGGTTCGACTGGGACGACTGGCCGATCACCTACAACTACGATCCAGAGGGACACGCCGACTGGTTCGCCTACCGGGACGGGATCGGGTTCAACCCCGGACAGACGTACGAGGCCGAAATCGTCGAGATCATCGACGGCGACACGTTCGACGTCGAACACACGGGCTTCCGTGCGGGCGAGGAAGACACCATCCGTCATCTGGGACAGGACACCCCGGAAACCGCCAGGGTTGGGAACGATTCCGACGAGTGGCGCGGGATCGAGGACGAGAACTACCTCGACGACATGGGTGACGAGGCGACGGAGTACGCCGAATCTCACTTCGAGGAGGGCGACATCATCACCTTCTGGGTCGACGAAAATGAGTTCCCACCTCGCGGCCTGTACGGCCGGCTACTCGCGTACCACGGGTATCCGGACGATCACGTGCGAGCCGGGCAGGTCTACAACTACGACGTGATCGCGGACGGCTACGCCAAACCCTACAACTCGGCGTTCTCCGAACATCCGACGTACGTCGAGGCGTACTGGGATGCCCTCGAAAACGATCGGCAGATCTGGGCGGAGGCCGACGCGGAGTCGACGGGAGCGGTCTGGAACCGCGACGTCGATGCGCTCCGATTCAGAAGCGCTCGGACGGTCGAGGCGGACGACGGGACCGTCGTCTGGGACGGCGACGAGTCGGTCGCCGCCATCGACGAAGACAATCGTATCGCCCTCGTCGGTGGCCTGATGAACGCCGACGAGTGGGAGGACGGAGACGACGAGAACTTCGTCTTCAACGCCAACCTCGCGAGAGAACTCGCCGACGACGCCGTCGACGACGACATGCTATTGATCGACGGCGGTCGCGGACAGTTCGCCGCCTCCTACGACTTCAGTTTCGAGGGACAGGAGGCCTTCCACCGCTTCATCGAAGGACTGGACGCGATGTGGTTCCAGGCCGTCAACGTACTTGACGAGGAGTGGCTCGACACAACAGAGGGCCGCCACGCGATCGTCATCACCCCACCGGACGTCGGGTTCGGATTCACCGCCGACGAGGTCGACGCACTCGCCGCCTATATCGACGACGGCGGCGCCGTCATTCTCAAGGCCAACACCGAGGTCCCCGAACAGGGCGTCGCGACGCTGAACGAACTGGCGACCGAGCTCGGGACCGACCTTCAGTTCGGTGAGAAGAGTTTAGGCGACGTCGAGACCTCGGATTTCGACGACGACGTCGATCTCTGGTCCGCCTACGAACACGACGGCTCCGACGATGACGATGATGACAACGATGACGAGGATGACGATGATGATGACGAGGACGATGACGACGATTGTCATCCACCTGGCCTGTGCTGACCCGTAGGAAGTAACGATACACCATCGACAGCTTCCAAAAGACGCGAATATCAGTCGGCGCAGAGGTCAGCCGACTGCGACCGTGCGAGCGAATCGGCGCCCATGTTCGATTGCGCACGAGACGAACACTCTGGCCGGTCACGACGGATCGCTTCGACGATCCATCACGAGCCACCCGGGTTCTATACCGGCGTTCGTGGTAGCGCTGGCTCGAGTGTGGGGCGACGGCGCCACCCACTCGATCGAGCGTGATACCAATGTCTGTAATCGCACGATTCGAGGTCATCCCGGTCCACGACGGGAGCCTCTCCGACGACATCGCACAGGCCGTCGACGTACTGGAAGACTACGACGTATCGTACGAACTGACGGCGACCGACACGGTCGTCGAGGCCGAGGCGGTCGACGAGGTATTCGAGGCCGTCAGTGCGGCCCACGACGCGGTCGAGGGGGATCGCGTCATCACCTCGCTGGAGATAGACGAGTACCGGGACCGCGAGCAGGACGCCGCGGGTCGCGTCGAGTCCGTCGCGAGCGTGCTGGGCCGCGAGCCGAAGCGGCCGGCGTGACCGATCCGTTCGGACCTGCCACCACGGAATCGTCAGGATCACCGTCCGAGCGCCGTCAGCCCACCGGCCGTCGATTACGCCGCGTCCGCGGTCGACGGCAATGGCTCGATCCGGAACAGGTACTCCTCGTAGACGCCATCCAGATTAGCCGGTCGCTCCTCGGCGGTGTGGGCCGGACACAGGGCGGCCGTCGCCTCGACGGCGCCCTGGCCCGTCTCTTCTAAATACCGCTCGAGGACGAGGAACGCCGCCGTCTCGGTGCAGTCCCGGCGGTGACACTCGCGAGGCGCGTCGCGGTCCGGGTTCGTATCCGCCATGGCCTAAAACACGGGCGTAAGCGGCATAACAGTGTGGTGGCTTTCGACACGAGAAATCAGCGAGGCGGTGAGTGACGCGAGCCGACGGGCGACGCGGGACGACAGGTCACCTGTGACTCCCGACTCGGGCCACCGTCCCCGCCGAACCGATTCACCTCGTCGGCCCCCGTACCAGACCACGCGTCGGCTCGCTGAACCGGGCACTCGCGTCGGCCCGCCGAACCAGTCAACCTCGTCGGCCCGCCGATCCGACCATCCCGACCGCGTTCGCGCGAGCGCGCTCGGCGACGATCTCGGGTGGTCGCGTGTCGGTCCACCCGGGCGAGCCGTAACCTCGTTCGACGCGAAGGCGGGTACCGTCGCTCATCCCCGGTCGACCCGGAGCGGCTGGCGCTCCCGGTAGGTAAACACCCGCCAGAGCCACTCGATCGGGCCGAAGCGGAAGTACCGCAGCCAGAGCATCGACAGCGGGATCTGAATCGCCCAGATGGCCACGACGATCCCGAGGGCCTCCACGCGGGTGACGTGGCCGAACAGGCCCAGCCCGTGACCGTAGAAGATCGACGTGGCGAGGACCGTCTGCAGGATGTAGTTGCTGAAGGCGGTCCGACCGACGGCCGCCAGCCCGCGTGTCACCACGCCGGCCGGCCGCCATCGGCAGTACAGCATCACCAGGCCGATGTACGCCCCGGCGAGCGCGATGGAGCCCCAGTAGTTGAACTGCCGGAAGAACAGGGCCGCCTCGATTCCCCAGTTGTGAGCCTCGACGTACCAGACGCCGGCGAGGATCACGCCGATTCCGCTCGCGGCCCCGACCGCGATCAGCCGTCGGTAGAACCGGGACGATCGGTCGTTCGTCAGGAGACCCCACTTGAACAGGGCCATCCCGAGGAGCATCAGCCCACCCACGCGAAAGGCCGTGTAACTCAGAAAGCCGGCCGTCTGTCGGCTAAAGGCCGCCGGGACCCGGTGAGACAGCTGGTCGGTCCACCCGCCGCGATACGCCTCGAGCTCCGCCCGGATCGTGTCCTCGGTGGGTTGCCACGTGCTCGCGACCACGGACGGATCGACGAGGAATCCCGCCATCGTCTCGATAAGCGAGGGAACCGCGAGAACGAGCACGCCGACGGTGGCCAGCACGCGCGGACCGAGGTCCCGGAGGAAGACGACGAAGAGCGCGCAGACGGCGTAGGCCACCAGGATGTCGCCGTACCACAGCAGGTAGGCGTGGAGGAGGCCGAACGCGAGGAGCCACCCCGTCCGCCAGAAGTGCAGGTCGAACGTGGGCTGGCCGCCACGCTCGGCCCGACGGGTGAAGAGCACGATGCCGCCACCGAACAGGATCGTAAACAGCGCGATGAACGTCCCCTGTGCGAAGACGTGCCCGACGAACCAGGCCCAGTAGTTCGCCCCGGTGAAGTCGCCGTAGACGGTCGGATTGGCGAGCACCGACTCCGGCATCGAGAACACACGGATGTTGATGATCAGGATGCCGAGCAACGCGAACCCGCGGAGCGCGTCGAGCCCGACGATCCGCTCCGACGGGGGCGTCGGTCCCTGCGAGTTCGACGGCGGCGGCGAGTCCTGGGCGTCCGAACGGTCCCGCGAATCCGACGACGAGAACGCGCGTTCGCCCGTCGCCGTCCCCCGCTCGGGACTCATCGGCCTCCGTAGCACGATCGGGAACGACGGGTCGGTCGAGCGCTGCGGTTCGTCGGTCCGCGGACTGTCATCGCGTACCTCTCGTTCGGTGTCCCCTATAAAGCGTGGTGGGATCGACGACGCGTCAGTCGCGGTCGTCCTCTATGAGGACTTCTTCTACGAGCCGAGCCGATCCCCGTCTGAGGCGGCCGCTGACGGCCGTGTTTGACACGCCGAGGGCCGATGCCAGCCCTTCCAGGGTCGTCTCCCGTGGGTCGTCGTAGTAGCCGTGGGCGTAGGCGGCGACGAGGGCTTCGGTCTGGCGGTCCGTCAGGCCGTAATTCAACCGACTCGTGACGGTCGGATCCTGCTCGAGGTCGAGAATTTCGAGGTGGATCCCGTGCTCGTCGGCGAAGTCGTCGAGGGCGACCAGCGCGTCGTGATCCTGCAGCTGGAGCTTGAGCATCCAGCCGTCGGCGTGACTCCGGGCCTCCTGGGTCAGCCCGCCCATGTCGAGGATCGTCGGCGTCAGCAGCGTCGCCTCGTCGCTGTAGGTGATGCGGTAGGTCCGGCGGTCGCCCGCGTCGGCCACGGTCGAGACGTCCGCCACCGTCGGGTCAGCCGCGAGCGTCTCCTCGACGACGTCGAACGCGTCGGCCTCGATCCAGAAGATGTGCCCGTCGTGCACCGGGTCGGTCCCCGCGTCCGATCCGACGCCGACCGTAATCTCGGGGAGCGACCGGATCGTGTGCGTGAGCGCGAGTCCGGGGTGTTCGGCGTAGATTCGCGTCGAGATCGTCATCGGTTCTCCCCCGCGGGCGAGACGCTCGAGGACTGTCGGTCGTCGTCGCGAGTCGGCCCCGCGGGTTCGACCTCGTCCACCGCGAGGGTCTGTCCGACGAGCGCCCGCATCCCGCGGTTGATGCGGCCGGAAACGGCCGACGGCGAAATGCCGAGCTGAGCCGCCAGTTCAGCGAGCGTCGTCCGGCGCGGTTCCGCGAAGTAGCCGGCCTCGTACGCGGCTACGAGCGTGTTGCGCTGCTCGGCGGTGAGCGCCTCCGGCGCCACCGGCGTCTCGTCGGCGTGATCGTGGCGGTCGACGTCGATGATCTCGAAGTCGAACCCGTCCCGCCGGGCGTCCT
>SLIS01000376.1 GCA_007135505.1 Halovivax sp. | reverse complement strand
GACCGTCCTCGGCGCCGCAGAACCACGGCCGGGACGGGCCGGTATCGAACTCGCCGTCGGCCCGCGCGCGATCGAGCGCCGAGAGACCGAAAAGCGCGTGACGTTCGCCGCCAGTCGCCAGCTCGGCGTCCCGCTGGGCGAAGCCACGGGCGAACTCTCCCGCCTCGAGGCCGAGCGCGAGGAACTCGCAGACTCGGTCGACACGCTCCAGCGCGAACTCGTCAAGACCCGAATCGAGGGCGCCGAGCCGTTCGAGCGAAACGGTCGGACCTGGGTCGCCACGACCGCCGGATTCGTCGACGCCGACGAGGCCGGAGAGGTGGCCGGCGACGTCGCCGGCGGCCTGGCCGACGTCGTCGTCATCGCGGGCGAAGCGGACTCGCCGTTCGCCGTCGTGGCCGCCGGCGAAGACGCGGACGCCGCCGAGATACTCCGCGAACTGACCGACGAGTTCGGCGGCGGTGGCGGCGGCTCACCGGAACTGGCCTGGGGCGGTGACTTCGATGTCGACCCGGACGACTTCGTCACGGGCCTCGAGTGAGTGCATCGCTACCGAAACCGGATCCGCAGTTCGATCGATGCGGTCCGGCTCGAGCGGATGGCCTCGGTCTACTGACCCGCAGACCTGCCGGGTATGCCGCGGTCAGTCACTCTTCGTCCGCTTCGTCCTCCCGGCGTGGGGCACTCTGTCCACCGACCGCGCTGTCACCCTCGTCGACCTCGTCCGGATCGCGATCGATGCGTTCGAGTTCGTCTTCGATCTCCGCTCGTCGTTCCGAGTCGAGTTCGTCGGCCCGGTCGGTGTCGACTTCGGCCATGGCACCCGGTTCGGCCTCGCGGCGCTTGATGTGACGGCTGTCACGTGCAACGTTCGCGCCCGGAACCGGTCCGTGCCGGCGTCCGAACCGGTCCGACACCCGCTGTCGACGGAAAGACAGATAAAAGGGCACGCACGTTGTATACGCAGCTATGAACGTACCCTACGATCTGACGTCCTACGTCCGCGTGCTGAAGATGGCGACGACGCCGACGAAAGAGGAATTCTACCAGGTGTCGAAGATCGCCGGCGCCGGCATCCTCCTCGTCGGCTTCATCGGATTCATCATCGGGGTCACGATGGGTCTGCTGACCGGTGGCCTCTGATGGGAATCTTCGCCGTCAAGACCACGGCCAGTCAGGAGCAGACCGTCGCAGACATGATCATCAACCGCGAGGAGCAGGAGGTCCACGCCGCACTGGCACCGGACTCGCTAACCTCCTACGTGATGGTCGAAGCCGACAACAACGCGGTCCTCGAACGGGTGTTAGAGGACATTCCCCACGCCCGTAGCATCGTTCCCGGCGAATCCGACATCTCGGAGGTCGAGCACTTCCTCTCGCCGAAGCCCGACGTCGAGGGAATCGCCGAGGGAGACATCGTCGAGCTCATCGCCGGACCGTTCAAGGGCGAGAAGGCACAGGTACAGCGCATCGACGAGGGCAAAGACCAGGTGACGGTCGAACTCTACGAGGCGACGGTTCCGATTCCGGTTACGGTCCGGGGCGATCAGATCCGCGTTCTCGATAGCGACGAACGGTAGTTCGTCGGACCATGCGAACGGGCGCAAAGCGCCCGTGAGCAGACAGTGATGAGCGCTGACGCGCTCATCAAGCAGTCAGCGCGGGTGGCGCGCTGAATATAGCGACGAAGATCAGCGCGGTTCGGACCCCGCAGGGACGAAAACCGTCGAAAGACGAACGGTAACAGTAGCGGTTATCGGCCGAGACGGTCGGCCAGTTCTTCTTGATCGACGACGTCCGAGATGTCCTCGAGTAACGACTCGCGGCTCCTGACGTCCGACGAGTCGGCTCCGTAGGCGCGCACGTACTCGGCCCGGCTGTGCTCGGTAAAGGTGTGGTAGATCGCGAGATAGCCGTCGGGGACGATGGTTCCACAGACCTTACACTCCCGACGTTCGTGTTCGTCTGCCTGGTGGACGATTGCGGATTCGACGTCCTCGAAGCGCGACCCGCAACCGTCGATCCCACACTCCCATACCATTCGGTCGGCTCTTCACAGGCTGACCTAATGGACTTTTCGCCCGTCTGAGAAACCCGCCGACGAACCGACGGAAACAGAAACGCCTACCTGCGATGCATCTGAATCGGCGTTCGTGCCGAGTGAGTACCGAGTCGATCTGCACGTGAAAGTGCTCGACGCCGACGTCGTACGCCGTGCGAAACGGGCCGGGCTCGACGCACTCGTCTATGCACCCCACTTCACGCCGTTACCGGAGATCGAAGCGACCGCCCGACGATATTCGGACGACGAACTTTCGATCATTCCTGCCAGAGAGATCTTCACCGGTTCGTGGCGCGATCGCCGGCACGTGCTGGCGCTCGACCTCGACGAACCGGTTCCGGATTTCATTTCGCTGCGGGCGACGATGGAGGAGTGTGCTCGACAGGACGCGATCGTCCTCGTTCCCCACCCGACGTTCGCCACGGTCAGTCTGGGCGAACCGGAGTTGCGAACCTATCGCGAGCAGATCGACGCCATCGAAGTGTTCAACCCGAAGCACCTCCCGACGCACAACCGACGAGCGCGACGGCTGGCGACGGAGCTCGACGTTCCACCCTTCACGTCCTCGTACGCACACCTTCGGCGGACCGTCGGCATCTCCCGGACGGTGTTCGACGGCGAGATCGGCTCGAGGGCATCGCTCTTCGACGCCCTCAGACGAGGCGAGCCGAGAACGATCGTCCACCGAAACGGGCGGAAACGTGTAGCTACGACGGCACTCGAGCTCGCCCACCTCGCCTGGGAGAACACGTGGCAGAAACTCGATAGAATCGTCCTGTCCGGAACGGAGTCGACGCACCCGTCGGATCCACTGTACGACGGTCGATTCGACGATGTAACAGTTTACTGATTTTTGTATCGACACCGTACAGGTCGGCGCGGCCGATGGCCGGACGGCAAGTCATCGCCTACGGGCGGCGCGAACCGATGCCGACTCGAAGAAATCGGTCACAGCGGGACGTTTTCGGACGACCCTCGGGATCGGTACTCGCCCGAACAGCCGATTCACGCGAATCGAAGCTAGTCCGCACCTACGCTCGCCGAGCGCTCGAGTAGGTCGCCGGTGACAGTCGAGACGGTATCGACATGGGCTGATTAGTAAACTCCCATGATGGTCTCGGCAGACGTATGGATCGACGCTCTGTCATCCTCGGAAGTGGTTCCGCACTGACGATCATCCTCGCCGGCTGCATGGGCGATGACGACGACCCCACCGAAACACAGACTGGTGGCGGTGGCGACGACGGAAACGACGACGGGTACAACGATAACGACGATAACGACGACGGATACAACGACGACAACGACGACAACGACGACGGGTACAACGACAACGACGATAAGGACGACAAAGACGGCAAAAAAGACGGCAAAAAGGACGACAAAGACGATAAAGACGGCAAAAAGGACGACAAAGACGACAAAGACGACAACGACGACGACAAGAAGGACGACAAGGACAAGTAAATCGATAGCGACGGCCGAGTAGTTCCCGGGTACACGACGCCGGGATCGCCTCCCGCGTCAGAGTGGTGGGAAGCGAGTCCTCCTGCTGCGGGGCGGCACCGACCGACTTCTCCGTATCGACAGTGGATAGCGAGAGTCGCGCCGATCGAGTTCCCTGGCCGCGTTACGCCTCAGAAGCGGACAGACGGTGGAAGGTGGTTCGCCGGGCGTCCGGTTCGGTGCCCGAGGCGACCCCACTCAGTGCAGGAACGCTTCGAGGTCCGGTAGCGACCAGGTGTTGATCACGTCCGCTGGTTCGGCCCACCCACGGCGGGCCGTGTGGACGCCCCAGCGAACGTACCCGAGGGAGGCCGGACGATGGGCGTCGGTGTTGATGGCGATTCGTGCACCCTCCTCGATCGCAGCCTGGACGGCGCTCCCCCAGAGGTCGAGTCGGCGAGGGTTGGCGTTCACCTCGAGCGCCGTGTCGCTCGCCGCCGCCGCGGCGCCGAGTGAGGCCGCGTCGATGGCGAGTCCCTCCCGCTCGTTGAGCAATCGACCGCTCGGGTGACCGAGCACGTCGATCGCCGGGTTCTCGATCGCCCGGATCAGTCGATCGGTCGCACGCTCGGGTTCCTGATCGAGCGCACTGTGTGGCGAGGCGACGATCACGTCGAGCGCGTCGATCACCTCGTCGTCGAGGTCGATCTCGCCGTCGGCGTCGACGTTCGCCTCGATCCCGGCAAAGACCCTGATCTCCCGGTCGTCGTTTACGGCGCGGATCTCGGCCGCCTGCTCCAGGATCTCCGCATCCGACAGTCCCATGCCGCCGACGACGCCGGGTCCCTCGGCGTGGTCTGCGACGCCGTAGTACTCGTAGCCGCGCTCTTCGGCCGCCGCAACCATCTCCTCGATCGTGTTGTTGCCGTCGGACCACTCGGTGTGGGTGTGGAGGTCACCCCGAACGTCCTCGACGGAGACGAGGTCGGGGAGCGCGTCAGCCTCGGCGGCGTCGATTTCGCCGCGATCCTCGCGTAACTCCGGCGGGATCCACGGGAGTCCGAGGGCCTCGTACATCCCCGCCTCCGTTTCACCGGCGACCCGCTCGCCGGCGCGTGGGCCGCCACCGACGTGCTGTGGGTCGGCGTCCTCGTCGGGCGACAGGTCGGAGACGTCGAACGCACCGTACTCGTTGAGCTTCATGCCCCGCTCGATCGCGTAGTTTCGAAGCCGGACGTTGTGGTCTCGACTGCCGGTGAAGTACTGCAGCGCGGAGCCGAACTCCGTGGGGGCGACGACCCGCAGGTCCACGCGGACCTCGCCGACACGCACGCTCGCCTTCGCCGGGCCGGACTCGATCTCGTCGTCGACGGAGTCCCACGCGAGCAGGGCATCGACGACCGTCTCGGGGTCGTCCGTCGCGGCGAGGACGTCGACGTCGCCGATGGTCTCACGCCAGCGCCGAATCGAACCAGCCACGGAACACCGCGAAACGGCCTCCAGGCCGTCGAGAAACGCGAGCACGTCGTCTGCGAGCGGGCGACCCTCGCCGAGGAGGTGTCGCTGACCGACGGTGCGAGCGAACTCGACGTTGTCGAGGATGTTCTGTTCGGTCTTCGGACCGAAGCCTTTCACTTCCTGAATATCGCCGGCCTCGGCCGCGGCCTCGAGGTCGTCGAGCGTCTCGATCCCGAGTTCTCGATAGAGGGTGCCGACCGTCTTCGGACCGACGCCCTCGACGCGGGTGAGGTCGGCGATGTCCACGGGGAGTTCCTCGCGAAGGTCCTCGAGTTCCTCGATCGCGCCGGTCTCGACGTACTCGACGATCTTCGAGGCGATGGCGTCGCCGACGCCCTCGATGTCCTCGATCGCCGCCTCGTTGCCCGCCCGGACTTCCTCCGCGATGGGGACCGGGTGGGCGAGGACGTTCTCGGCCGCGCGGCGGTACGCACGTGGCTTGTACTCCACGTCGTCGGCCTCGAGGAGGTCGGCGAACTCCTCGAAGCGGGCGGCCAGTTCGGCGTTGGTCGTCATCGGTACCACCGGTCGTGGAGTGTATCGGTGGGGCGGATCATCTGCTACTCCCTTCTCTCGGGG
>SLIS01000075.1 GCA_007135505.1 Halovivax sp. | reverse complement strand
GGCCCGGGCGAGCACGATCGCGTCGTACGCCGTCTCGATCTCGCGGCCGAGGGCCTGCTTTTCGAGCTCGGATCGGTCGTCGAACCACTCCTCGACGGTCCGATCGTACTCGGGTTCGAAGTCGTCGTCGCCGGCGTTCGCCTTGCGCTCTTTCCCCGCCTCGCTTCGTTCCTGGTGTTCGGCCTGAAGGCTCGGCGCGAGCAGTTTCTCGAGGCGCGTATCGACGTTGCCACGCAGCGGTTCGACCGAGAGGTCGGGTCGCTCCGCGAGGAGTTGGGCCCGCCGTCGGAGGCTGGAGGTACCGACGGTCGCACCCGCTGGCAGCTCCTCGAACGTCGAGCCGTCGGGCGTGACGAGCACGTCGTTGGCCGGCCCGCGTTCGGGAACGGCAGCGGTAACCAGCTCCGGGGGCTGTTCGGTCGGGACGTCCTTCAGCGAGTGAATGGCGGCGTCACAGTCACCGTCGAGGACGCGTTCGTCGAGTTCCCGGACGAACGCGCCGGTCTTGCCGAGTCGGTGAATCAGCTCGTCGCGGATCTGATCGCCTGTCGTCTCGACGGGGACTAGCTCGACCTCGTACCGTCGTTCCTCGAGTCCCTCACCGACGATCGCGGCCTGTCGCCTGGCGAGTAGCGATCCTCGCGTCGCCAGCCGGAGCGTCCCCCGTGTTCTCATAGTCATTCCTCCGGGCCGGGGGTACGAAAACCGCACGCTCTGGCGGCGCCAGTTTCGAGATCGGTCAGTCGGCCGCGTCGCCGAACGCACCGCGTGCCTCGAGGTCTTCTAGTTCGTCCTCGCCGTACCCGATTGCGCGGAAGACGTCCCGAGTGTGGGCGCCGAGTTTCGGCGGTGCGGACTGGAAGCCGCTCTCGGCTCTGTCGTAGTTGAGCGGGTGCTCGATCACGGGTATCTCGCCCCGTTCGGCGTCCTCGATCGTCGTCACCGTCCCGCGGGCCTCGATCTGTTCGTTGTCGAGTGCGTCGTCGACCTCGTACACCGGGCCGGCGGGGACGCCCGCCTCCTCGACGAGCAGCGTCATCCACTCCTCCGTCTGGCGCTGGCCGAACGCCGCCTCCAGCTCGGCTTCGAGTGCGGACATGTGCTCGACGCGGTCGGCGTTGGTCTCGAAGCGGTCGTCCTCGAGGAGGTCTTCCCGGTCGAGGGCGACGCAGAGTCGCTCCCAGAGTCGGGGGTTGAGACAGGCGACGTTGAGGTAGCCGTCCGCCGTCTCGAAGGTCTGATAGGGCGCGAGCACGGGGTCTTTCGTCCCCATCCGCGACGGCGACTCGCCCGCGAACACCTTGCCCGCCTGCTTGGTGAGCCACGGCAGGACGGCGTCTAACATCCCGAGATCGATCGTCTCACCCTCGCCGGTTCGCTCGCGGCGATAGAGGGCGTTCACGATGCCGAACGCCGCCCACATGCCCGTGATGAGGTCGGTCACCGGGAGCCCGACCTTGACGGGACGGCCGTCCGGCTCGCCGGTGACGCTCATAATCCCGCTCATTCCCTGGACGAGCAGGTCGTAACCCGGTCGCTCGCGCCAGGGCCCCGTCTGGCCGAATGCCGAGATCGCACAGTAGACGATGTCCTCGTTGAACGCTCTGATCGTCTCCGGATCGACGTCGAGGCGCTCGGCGGTTCCGGGCCGGAAGTTCTGGAGGAAGACGTCGGCCTCGCTCGCGAGGTCGTACAGCGCCTCCAGGCCGGCATCGCTCTTCAGGTCGAGTTCGACGCTCTGCTTGCCGTAGTTGACGGTCCAGTAGTATGGCGATTCGCCGTCGATGAACGGCGGGCCCGAGTGGCGGATGTCGTCACCGGCACCCGGCCGTTCGACCTTGATCACCGTCGCTCCCTGATTCGCGAGCATCATCGAACAGAAGCCGCCGGTGACGAATGTCGACAGGTCGAGTACCGTCAGGCCGTCGAGAATGCGGTCGTCTGTGACCATCGATACCTGTCCACTCCGAACGACGGGGGGAAAAGCGTTCCCCTGGTGGCGAGACTCGGATGGTGCGCGGTGGATGCCTTCAGCTAGTCACGTCGCCCTCGCCGTCCTCGCGACGCTCCTCGCGGACCGCCTCGATGGCCGGCTCGAGGGCGCCGTAGAGCTCGTCGACGTCCTCGGGGTAGAGTTCGAGCGGCTTCGGCTGGCTGTGCGTGTGTATCCGGACGAGTCCGCGGAGACGGTACAGCCGGTACAGACTCCACAAACCGGCCAGTGCGAAGAACAGCCCCAGCAGCGGATTCTGCGTCAGCCCGTAGGCGCCAAGTCCGACGAGGGCGACGCTGATTATCGCGAGGAACCAGTCGAACTCCTCGTAGTTGACCTCGCTCAGGTTCTCGTAGGGAACGCTGACGAGGTCGTCGGCCGACCGAACCAGCACACGGTCCTCGGTCACGGCCACGTCGCCACCTCGCCGGAGCTCGGCGCGGTAGTGGAGCCGTTCGCCCGCTTCGAGTTCGAGGCCCGACCTGTCTGGCATTGTGCCACACTGACGCCGCCCGGCTAATCAATCTACGTTTTTGGACGCCGGTCCCCGTTCGCGTGGCGATCCCGCTCGCTGTCTCACACGAGGGATGAAACCCATCGAGTAATTGCCACTACCGAATTTACGTCACAAATACTACCAAACTCGTGTTCCAACACTATCAAACTCGTGTTGCGAACAGTAAAATTCGAACGCCGAATCGGCGGCCGTCAGTCCGCCTTTTCGGTCACGGTCGGTTCGTCACTGGCGCTCATCCGTTCGAAGAACGTCTGGAACTCGTCCTCGTCTTCGGAGAGCTGTTCCCACTGGGCGAGGCCGCGCTCCTTGCGGGTTCCCTCGACGGTGTTGTCGAGGATGAACGCGATGATTCCACCGACGGCCATCGTCGTCGAGCCGACGACGAAGATGGTGTCGGAGACGACCTGCTCGCCGAGAACGGGACCGATAATCGCCGCACCTTCGGCGACCGCCTGGAACTCCTCCGGACTTGCGAAGTTACCGAAGTAGTTCGGCAGTGCGAGCCCGAGGAACAGGGCGATACCGACGATGAACACGTTCCGCGAGGCGTCGAGGTCGACGAACTTCAGGTTCGACAGACCCACCGCCGCGATCTGCCCGAACATGGCGATGTACAGCGCGCCGACGATCGGGCCCGGTATCGTGGTGATGAACGCGCCGAAGGGACCGAAGAACCCGACGACGATCATGACGACCGCACCGACCTGTACCACGTATCGCGAGGCGACGCCCGTGATACCGATCGCGCCGATGTTCTCGCCGTAGGAGGTCGAACCGTTCCCGGTTCCCATGATTCCGGCGAAGACGTTACCGATGCCTTCCATGCCGATACCGTGGTTGATCCGCTTCTCGCTCGGTGCACCGACCCCGGAGATGCGGGCGACGGCGTAGTAGTCACCGATACTCTCGAGGATCGACGCGAAGATCCCGGCGAGGATACCGATCATGAACGCGAGCGTGAACTCGGGGATACCCCACTGGAAGGGCACGATCGGCATGATCAGGTTCGCGTCGAGGACTGCACCGAAGTCGACCCATCCGAGACTGCCATCCTCGGTCATGTGCGACTCCTGCGTGTAGATGCCCGTCCACGTAAGCGCGGCCGCGACCGCCCACGCGACCACGATCCCGAGCAGGACGGGGAAGAGTTTCGCGTACCGACTGTACTTGTCGAGGTACTGCGAGAAGAGGATGATCAGGAACAACGCGAGGCCGAGTAGCCACCAGTTCTGGTCCGGCCTGGTCACGTCCCCGACGTTGATCAGCGACAGACCGATCAGGACGATCACCGGCGCGATGACGACCGGCGAGAGGTAGTACTTCAGTTTTCCTAGCAACCCGGAGTAACCCAGCGCGACCTGCACTAACGCGGCCGCGATGATGGCTCCCTGGAGTTCGAGAATGGTCGCCTCCCACGGTCCCCCGTGGGCGAAGATAATCGCGATCGCCGGGGCCAGCAGCGCGAACGTCCCGCCCTGAACGATCGGATATCGGTTCCCGATCGTCGTCTGGGCCAGGGTCGCAATCCCGGAGACGACGAAGAAGGTCCCGACGAGCCGGGCCGTCTCGGCTGCCGGCATCTCCATCAGACCGGCGAGGATCAGCGGGATCGCGACCGTCGCCCCGATCATCGTCAGGTAGTGCTGTAACCCGAGGAAGATCGACTCGCCGAGCGGCGGCTTGTCATCGATGCCGTACTCGACGAACGAGGCTTCCTCACGCGTCGGCGTTCCACCGTCCGTTTCGACTCTCCCGTTTACTGTCGTATCATCTGTCATTGTATACCTCCATCACCCGGCCTGCACCGGTTTGACTGTGTGAGAGTGTCAGCCACGCCCATACAGGCATGCGCTGTAGGTCCCGGTGGAGTTATCATAAAACTACCGCCAGCGTGGAACTATTCTTTCGCCTTACATTTCAAAATTCGATACCGTTGACGGCCGACTTCGACTTTTGAAACGGCCGATCGGAAACGACTGTGGGGTCAGCGTCTCCGCGGAAGTCGGCCGGGGATACACTAACGTACCGACGCTCGAGTATGGAACACGATGACGGATCCCGAATACGGCGTTCACGCCGAGTTGAACGTGATGGTCGAGACGCGCGGTGGCGTCGGGCTGGCGACCGACGTCTACCGGCCTGCGGACCCCGAGACCGGCGAGCCAATCGACGAACCGAAACCCGCGATATTAGACCGGACGCCGTACGACCGGACGGGCGGTCGCCTCCGGCACGGCGAGTGGTACGCCTCGCGCGGCTACGTCATCGCCATCCAGGACGTCCGCGGCCGGTTCGACAGCGAGGGCGAGTTCTACATCCACGCGAACGAAGCCAAAGACGGGGCTGACACGGTCGAGTGGCTGGCCGAGCGGCCCTACTGCGACGGCCAGGTCGCCACGCTCGGCACCTCCTACGGGGCGTGGGTACAGAACGCGCTCGCGACCCAGGATCCCGACGGGCTGGCGGCCATGTTCGTCAACATGGGCGCGGCGAACGGGCGGACGAAGACGTTCCGGCACAACGGGGCCTTCGAGCTGCGCTGGCTCTGCTGGGCACTCACCCTCGGGGCCGGCTTCGCCCACGAGTCCCTCGCCGATCCGGCCGTCCAGCAACGGTTCGCCGACATCGACGTCCGCGAGGTCCTGGCCGACGGTCCCATCCAGCGCGGCGAGACCGAACTGGCGGAACTCCCGCAGTACGAGGAGTGGGCGTTCGACATCATGGAGTCGGGCAGTGCGAGCGACGAACTCTGGCAGAACCCGGGGATCAACTTCGAGCGCTACTACGACGACTCGGCCGACGTGCCGACCGTCTACTCCGGCGGCCTCTACGACTCCTACACCGGTGCGACCTGCGACAACTTCCGGGAACTATCGGCCCGGAACGACGAAGACCACTACCTCCTGCTGGGCCCGTGGACCCACCTCGCCCGGCTCCCCGGCGGCCACGACCACAGCGAGGCCTTGCTGTTCCCGCCGCTGACGTGGGAACATCCGACCGCCGGCGACCTCGCGTTCGGCGAGGACGCGACTCGAAAGTACCGCGAAACCCGGATGGAGTTCTTCGATCACTACCTGAAGGGCGAGGAGACCTGGGACCGTCCGCCGGTCGAGTACTTCCTGATGGGCACCGG
>SLIS01000454.1 GCA_007135505.1 Halovivax sp. | reverse complement strand
CAGCCCCGGCGATAGGAGACTGAAATCTCTTTCCCGCGTGACATCGCTGATTCCGGTCGGCCTATGGCGGCGTCTCCCACTCGAGACACCGGAGCCGACCGTCTTCCGTCCCGACGAACAGCTGCCCGGTCTCGACCGCGGCATGCGTCACCCCGTCGTCGGCAGTGGTCGCCCGGGAACCTCGAGTGAGAACGGGTGCTGGCGTTCCTTCCACACCCGACTCGAGTGGCAAGTGCCACCGAAAGTCCGGATCGGAGGCGTCGACGCCGTAGAGGCCACCCGTTTCGTCGCCGACGATGACGACGTCGCCGACGAGGATGGGATCGGTCGTCGGGGTGCCGTCCAGCGGGAGTCCCGCCTTCGAGAACAGAAGCCCCCGGAGTTTCCGGTTGCCGAACGTCGTGTCGGTCACGTGGAGCGTGTCGTCGTCGGCGGCGACGAACAGCGTGTCGTCGCCCTCGAGCACCGTGGGTGCGGAGGTGAAGCCACCACGGATTTCGTAGGTGAACCACGTCCGTCCGTCTTCGACCCCGAGGGCGAGCAGCGTTCCGTCCGTATCGGCGACGTACGCACGTTCGTCCGCCAGTGTCGGGCCTCCGACGACCGTTCCGTCGGTCGGCGCACTCCAAACGGACTCGCCCGAGCCGAGGGCGAGGGCGTGAACCTGCTCGTTCTGGGTCGCGACGTACACCTGATCCTCGTCGACGGCGGGCGCGCTTACCGCGGTTCCCTCGAGCGTCGCCGTCCAGATCGCCTCGCCGGTTTCCGCCCGGAGGGCCACCAGGCCGTCGGAATTCCCGACGAGGAGCAACCCCCCGTCGAGCGTCGGCGGCGTCGTGTACAGTCCCTCGACCGGCCGCTCCCACTCGAGAGCACCCGTCGGGGCGTCGAGCGCGACGACGGTGTCGGCCAGACAGCACACGACGCGGTGACCGCCGACGGCCGGGGCGAGCGTCGTCGAGGCGGTCGTCTCGTACACCCAGCGACGCCGTCCCTGGAAATCGAGCGCATAGAGGTGCCCGTCGGTCGTTCCGACGTAGATCGTGTCGTGGTCGACGACGGGGGGACAGCGAACCGGGCCGCGGAGCTCGGTCGCCCAGGTTTCGGCTGGCTTCGCCTGTGGCCCCGACAGGTCGCGACCGATCCGTCCCGTATTGCGTTCGTCACCCCGAAACTGGTTCCACTCGCTCACTGGCCACCCTTTCGAGTGGCTGGGCATAAGACCGGCGAACTCGAGCGTGGCGTGTGCTAAAGCGTGAGGAACCTGGTCGAGCGGAGGGCTTTTGGCCCACGGGCGTGAGGTCGACTCGTGGAACCAGGCTCAGGCGGATCGGGATCTGGAACAGGAACGCGAACGTGGGAGGCCGATCGCGCGGCGGTGTTCGAACGCGACGGGGAGACGTGTCGCCACTGCGGACGGACGGCGGGCACGTCGAGCCTTCGGGTGGCGGCCGTCGGTGACGTCCCGCTACAGGGGACAGTACACGGGAGTGCGCTCGTGACCGTCTGCGACACGTGTTTCGAGACGCTTCGTGGTACCGATCGGCAGCCGATCGAGACGCGAACGGCGCTCTTCGAGACGATTCGATCCGCGACCACCCACCAGAGCGAGGCGATTTCGACGGTCGCCGAATTCGCCTCGCTCGCGACGACGGTTCCGGCGGCGATCGAGGAGGGCGACGACCCCGACTACGTCGCCCACCGCCAGGACGCCCATCTCGTCCTCGCCGTCGTGGACGCGACCCTCGAGCAACTCGAGTTGCTCGTCGGCTCGGATGCCCTCGAGGCGCTCGATCCGGGCACCGATGGGGATGGTAGTGGTGGAAGCGGCACCGACACCGCTGACGACACTGGAAACGGCATCGGCACCGCTGACGACCTCGAGGCGGCGCTCGCTGCGTTCTGTGAAAGCGCTACCACCCTTCAAAGCGAGCTACGGGAGGTGATCGACCTCGCGGAGGTCGTCGCCGTGGGTCTCGGGCGCTGTCAGGGCTGTTTCGAACCGCTCGAGGTTGACCCGGATCTCGGGGCTAAAGCTCAGCCAGCAGCGACTTGCCCCTGTTCGACCTGCGGCCTCGAAACGCGCGATATCGGGGCGTGGCGTCGCGACGACGGAACCGTGCGGTTCGACGACCTTTTTGGAGCGATCAACGCCGCCTTGCAGGGCAGTTCGGCAACGACGACGACGCTCACGGCCCGGACGCAGGCTGTTGCCGAACGGTTGCTCGAGTGACGACCCGTGCTCTCTCGAAGCCGCCGGATCGGGGGTTCGGCAACGCGGTCAAACGACGGTGACGTGGTGAGTTCGAACCGTCTCGAGTGTTCAGCGGTTAACGGTTTGCAGTTAGCGGTTTGCAGTTAGCGGATTACACTTCAGCAGTTCAGTACGGCGCTCGCTGCTCACGAATCACCCCAACGAGTTCGCTCTGTTCGTCAGCAAGCAGTTCGCTCAGATCGTCGAGGGTGATAATGCCCGTGAGGTGGCCGTCGTCGTCGACCACGGGAAGTCGACGGACGTTGTGTTCGTTCATCCGTTCGGTCGCCTCGTAGAAGCCAGCGTCGATGCCGATCGTGTGGATCTCGCCGGACATGACCGACTCCGCGGTGGTGTCGGGGTCGGCGTCCTCGAGGAGCGTGGCGAGGGCCAGATCACGATCCGTGACGATTCCCACGGGTTCGCCGCCGTCGGCGATGACGACGCTGCCGACCATCTCCTCGTCCATCATGGTGGCGAGTTCGCGAACGTCCGTGTCTGGACTGGCGGTAACGACATCGCTGCGGGCGAGTGTCTCGAGCGTCATGCGGCGGTGTCTCCACCTGCCGGCCACGTAGTGCTATTGCCGGCATACGCTATTTGGCGGTGGAACAGCTACAAGAGAGTAGCGGCCGGGCGGGCACAGGGAACGGCAAATGTGGCCCCGGCTGGGGCCCGATATGCGGCGTTCCACCCAGCGCTGTGATTCACCGCCCGCCGAACCGAACTGGGTATACTCATAATGCTCCAGCACAGTCTGTGGGTCATGAACGAAGATTACGACGTGGTAATCGCCGGCGCCGGCCCCGCAGGCGGACAGTGTGCGCGGGATCTGGCGGCCCGAGGCTACGACGTCGTCGTCCTCGAAACGGAAGCCGAAGACGAGTTCCCGAAACAGAGCAACAAGTCCACCGCCGGAACCTTTCCCTCGATGATGGCGTCGTTCGGCATCCCGGACGACGTGGTGCAACACTTCACCGAGACCGTGGTGCTCGAGTCACCGAACGACTTCTACATCCAGGAGCAGCCGGGGGCGGTGCTCGATTTCGCGAAGTTCAAACGGTTTCTGGTCGAGGACTCTCGAGATAACGGCGCGGAGTATCGGTTCTCTTCCCGGGCGACGGCCCCGATCGTCGAGGGTGGTGAGCTAGTCGGCGTCACGTACAACGGATCGGAGGAGATCTACGCCGACATCGTGATCGACGCGACCGGTCCGGCCGCCCCGATCGCGAAGAAACTCGACGTGAGCGATCTCAAGCGCAAGAACCACGCGATCGGCATCGAGTACGAACTCGAGGGAATCGACATCGATCACCCCGGGTTCGCCGACCTGAGCGACGCGATGATGCTCCGGCTGGATCACGACATCGCGCCCGGTGGCTACTCCTGGATCTTCCACACCGGCGAGGACACCGCCAAGGTGGGCGTCTGTTACATCCAGAACGAGAGCCACAACCAGTACGGTCGGGACAACTTCAGCATCGACGACTACCTCCAGCACTGGATCGACACCGATCCCCGCTTCGAGAACGCCGAACGCATCGAGGGACGCCAGCACCGCGGCTCGGCACACATCCAGCTCCCCACCCAGATCCATACCGATCGGTTCATGGCTATCGGTGACACCGTTCCGACGGTCGACCCGCTCTGGGGCGAAGGCATCCACACGTGCATGAAATCCGGCCGCGCCGCGGCTATCTCGGCCGACAGCTGTCTCAAGCACGGCCAGATCGAACCCACGGCGGAGAACCTCGACGTGTACGACACGCTCTGGCACCGCGACGTCGCGCCGAACGTCGACACCCGACTGCTGATGACCCACCTGTTGTATCTGGCCTCGAACGATCGGTACGACAAACTTATGGCTGATCTGAACCGCCTCGACAACGATACGCTCGCGAGGGCCAACAAGGGAAGCAAGCGAGCGATCATGAAACTGCTCGGAGTGCGAGACCTCTCGCTCGTGGCGCAGGTGCTGCGAAAGCGGCGCAACTGGTAACGACGCCGTTTTTCTTCATCGTCCGTCACTGCTCGCAGGTGTCGATCCCGAGCAGCCGATTGCCGAGACACCGTCGCGTCAGCGCCGTCACGAGGAGGATCGCCGCCAGGATCAGTGAAACACCCGTGACCAGCGTCTGGGTGTCGCCGGTCACCCCATCGGTCGTCACCGCGGCGACAGCTACTGCAAGGGCACCCAGGCCGAGCGTGATCCGAACGGTTCGATCGAAGCCGCCGACGTTCGGTTCCATACGAGAGAGCGCGACCTCGAGGTACTTGAGTTTGCGTGTGGCCGATTACTCGAGCGACCGTCGTGGCCTGTACTCGAGCGGCCGTCCTAACCGTCTCACTCGTCGGTTGATCGCGAGCACGGGAGACGCTCAGACCCGTTCGGGTAGCCAGCCGCCGTCGACCTCGAGATTCTGACCGCTGACGTAATCGGCGTCGGGATCGAGGAAGAAATACAGCGGGCGGACGAGGTCATCGAAGCTCGCGGGACGGCCGCGGGGGAGTTCCGCGGGGAACTCATCGGAGTTTTCGACGACGTACGGCGAGATCGCGTTGACCGTGATCCCGTCGTCCTGGGTGTCTGCGGCGAGCATTCGCGTGAACATGATGACGCCCGCCTTGGCGACGAAGTAGGGGAAGTTCTTCGGGTCGACCAGCCCCTTTTCGCTCGAGGCGTAGCCGATGTTGACAATCCGGCCGTACTCGTTCTCGGCCATCGCCGGCAGCGTGCGTTTCGTACAGAGGTAGGTGCCGGTGAGGTTCGTCTCGAGGACGCGGTTCCAGGTCTCGAACTCGAGGTCGGCCCAGTGCGTAGGGGCGAAGTCGCCCACGTTGTTCACGAGGATATCGACGCTCCCGAGTTCGGACTCCACGGCCGAAAACAGCCCGTCCACGCTGTCTGGATCGGTGACGTCGCCCTGGACGGTCATCGCGGCGTCGGCTCCCCGCTCGCGGGCGGTGTCTGCCACTTCGCGGGCGGCGTCTGCACTTGTGTGGTAGTGAACGGCCACGTTTGAGCCGCAGTCGGCCGTCGCGAGCAGGAGTTCGCGGCCGACGCCGCGTCCGCTGCCGGTGACGAGCACGGTCTGTCCGGTGAGGTCGGGTTCGTCCATACCGTTCGGTCGGCGAGCAACTGGAAAAACCCGGTGGGGGATTATTTACTCGAAGCTGAGTAATATTGTTAATGTTTAAGTCGATGGGGGATGTGAGTAACGGATATGACACTCGAAACGATTCTCCTGGCCGTTGGGCCTGGAGATGCGGAGCGAACTGACGAACTCGCCGAAGCGGTCATCGAAGTCGGACAACCCGCGGACTCGACGGTCGTCCTTGGACACGTCTTCACGCAAGACGAGTTCGAGGACGTCCTCGACCGGCTCGCCTT
>SLIS01000428.1 GCA_007135505.1 Halovivax sp. | reverse complement strand
TCGATCGACTTCGAGAACTCGCCGGACGGATCGAGACCGAGCGGCGGATCTAGGCCGCCCGGAACTCACTCGAGAACGGCGACGCGGTCGAGAACGCCCGCCGGCGTCACGCCGTTGATCGTCGCGAACGTCGCGCCGAGAACGAGTCCGTAGACGAGGTGGCCGATCGCGAAGATGATCGCCGCGACGAACTCGCCGACTGCACCGGGAATCGGCAGGAACGGGAGCGGGAGTGTCGCGACGCCGGCGCGACCCATCGCCACCGGGAAGACGAGCCCACCGGCGATGATCCCGATCAGCGCACCGAACACGAGCCCGGCGATGACGAAGTCGGTGAAGGTCGTAACGTTCCGTCTGATCGCACGACGCGAGAGGAATCCTGCGAAGACGAGTCCAAACGCCACGCTGATCAGCATGTGGATGAACCAGCCGAGGCTGATCGACTCGCCGGGAATCGGCGCGAGTCCGCCGAGTAACTCGATGAGATCCGCACCGAAGTGCATGAGGACGCCCATCGCGATGCCGGCGATGATGCCGGCGATCACACCCCCGCCCCAGATTCCAGCGCCGGTATATTGCGGTGTGTTATCGGTACTCATAGTATCGGCTAGGTCAGCGACGCGTAAAAAGCGTCCACCATCTCACGGACCGTGACAGGTCCGACTGCTGGAAATTTGATGGGGACGAGTCGAGAGACCGTCCGCGCACGTCAGTTGACGGTCCACGTCAGTTGGAGGACCGCGTCAATTGGACGCATTTGTCACAATCCCTTCTTAGCGGTCGCTCGACGGTCAGCACGTGCGATGAGTTCACAACACGATCATGACCCGACTGACGATGGATCGATCAGCCGTCGAACCCTCCTGCGAACCGGCGCGCTAGCGGGTGCCGGATTGCTCGCGAGCGGGTTCGGTGTCACGGGCGTACAGGCAACGGCGGACGACGTCGTGGATCCGGCGTTTTGCAACGTGCGCGTCCGAGAGGCGCGTCACGCCTGGGAGCGAGGCTACCGGGGCAGACCGGACCGGACGCTCGGACTCACGGACACCGGGACCGACTCGCGCCATCCGGACCTCGGACCGTGGAGCGGCGTGACCGTCACGACCGAAGACGAGTTCGAGGTCGACGGGAACCCGTTCAACAACACCGGTTCGGTGAAGCCGAACACGACGAAGCTCGTCGGCTGGCACAACGACAACACCCGCTACGGCGGTTACGAGAAACCACGCGACGAGAACGGCCACGGAACCCACGTCGCCTCGATCATGGCCGGCTCCGGTCGCGCGAGCGCCATCGACACCGATCGGTATCGGGAGGATGACCCGCACGCAACCCTCCTGCTCGGCGACGCGCTCACGTACCAGGTCGACGCAGTCGCCGGGTCGGGCGTCTTCGCCAGCGCGTACGGCGAGGCCATCGAACTGGTCATCGAGGGGCCCGACGGGGCGGAACTCGCCGCCTCGAACGGCGCCTCGGGAACGTCCGAGATCACGTTCGAGAACAATATCGCCGAGACGCCGACCGTTCACGGCGACGGCGAGGCGACGTACACGGTCCGCGTCCGGGCGATGGAAGGTGAACTGCTCTCGTCGGGCCGCGTCGAGCGCGTCGCCGTCGGCGCATTCGAGCACCCGAGCGACACGGTCGGCGACCGAACCGACGACGGTGACCGCTCGCTACACGCAGGCATCGCGCCGAACGCGAGCGTCCTCAGTGTGACGGACCTCGGTACCGGAACGCGTGACGTCGGTTCCCACGCCGAGGCGTTCGCCGAGACGTTCAACCTGCGGGCCGTGAACATGTCCTGGGGCTACCTCGGCGGACTGCCCCTCGGCGCGGCCGCCGAAACGCTCGACGACATTCCTGAGTACATTCGCGCCATGGCCGAAGCGGGCATCCTCTCGGTCGCGGCGGCCGGAAACGACGCGACGCCGGCCAGCGGCAACGGCGCCCCGGCCGTCGTCAACGAGGCCATCTCGGTCGTCTCGACCGACCCCCTCGACGGCATCGCTTCGTACTCGAGCGGCGGAATCGCCGGCATCGACGAGTCGAGCGAACCCTACATGAAACCGGACGTCACCGCCCCCGGCGGCGAGCTGACCGTCCTCGACCTCGCCGCGGATACCGGAGAACCCGAGGACGAAGTGACGACGGAGGAACCGGAAGACGAGGCCGCCGACGCCGAACTCGAGCCGGTCGAATCACTCGACGAACTCGAGGACGACGCGCTCGCTCCGAAGACCGAGTTCGACGACGCGATCACCGGCGACGCCGACTACGAGATCGACCTCGCCGACGACGTGCTCGATGCCCTCGACCTCGACGACGCCGACCTCGAGGCGCTCAACAGCGGCGGAAAGCGCGAGGGGATGGGCAGCGACGGCGTCCGGGATTACACCGGCAAGGGCGGTACGTCGATGGCCGCACCATCGGTCGCCGGCATCGCTGGGCTGGTCGCCGACGCGATGGAGGCGGACGCCCCGGCCTCGATCGCGCTCCCCGAACCGGCCGAAGCGGGCTACGAGGACGTCCTCCGGCTGAAGTCGACCGTCCTCGCGACGGCCAGCGAGACGGCCCTGACCGCCGCCCCGTACCACGCCGCGAAAGCGCCCGTGTACACCCACGGCGGTCGTGATCCCTACGAGGGCTACGGCCGGGCCAACGTCGGACCGGCTATCGACGCGGTTATTCGCGATCTCACCGACGACGCGGTGTCGGGTGCGGTCGGGCTGGCCGTCCCGGACGACGAGCGCGCCGTCGCCGGGCACGTCCGCGTCGACGCCCCGGGCGAGGTCGAAGCCAGCGTCGAGTTCAGTCACTACAGCGGCGGAAACGCCGGTGCGACGAAGGGCGACCCGCACGTCGATCTCTTCCTGTACGACGCGCAAAACCCCGACTCCCTGACCGGCGATCCCACGATCGTCGACGGCGACGCCGGACTCGAGGGCGACGCCACCGTCTCGACTAGCGTCTCGGTCGACGACCTCGAAGCCAACGGCGGGGAGCGCGTCCTCTACGTCGTCGCGAAACTTGTGAACGTACCCGGCCTCGTCAACGGCTTCGACTGTCGGGCCCACCTCGACCTCGAAACCGGATTCGACGAGGACGGACTCGTCGTCGAGGCTCACGCCGAGATGGACGCCTCCGTCTTCACGGGCGGCCAGACCAACCGCACCGAACTAGACGCGACGGTCCGCCATCCCGAGGGAACGGAGGTACTCCTCCGTGACACCGTCCCGCAGGGCTGGGACGTCGACAGGGAACACGGCGACGTCGAGGCCACAACGCCGGCGTTCGGCGGTGGAACGCACGTCTACTTCGGGCTCGACGACCCTCGATCCGTCTACGAGGATCGCGTCCACTTCGCGCAGGCGCCGGACGACGTCGAGGACTCGGATCGGTACACGTTCGGACCGGTCGCCGTGACGACCGAGACCGACAGCGACGGGACGCTCACCGATCGCGAGTGGACGAAGATCTCGGGCACGGACCGGACGGTGACCGTCGTCGCCGAGGAAACCTGATCGGCGTCGGCAGAACCCGCGACCTGACCGTGGTGACAGCGGAGACGTAATCCCGGCGGACCGGAGACTCGATGTCCGGCGAATACACCGAGCCGCCCGGTCCCCCTTAACGCCGTCCGCCGACGAATTTTTACCACATTCACCGTATCGTCGTCTGAGACGGTTGAAATTAGCCGTTCCCTGGCACATTCGGCTTCGATCTGGCCATCTCAATCTTCCAGCTAAAAAATCGTGAAAGTGTGCTTCGACCCACCTATGCGTTCGATATCGCCAGTTTAGCCTCATATTCGGATCGGCCAGCGCAGAAGGATTTCGTATAGCAAAATACAATATATTAGCCGCTATTACGCCGCCCCCTTATAAAAGACGTAGTGACTGTACCGTCGAGATGGAGCCCGATACCGTCGTCACAAAACCGCTATCCGTCGACGGACGCGAAGGAGTCAGTCCTGATCTCGTCGGCCAGGGTGGAGACCGACCGATCGGGTACCGATCGCGGGTACTTCCGGTCGAAGTAGCCGAGCAGGTTGGTCACGTCGCGCTCGAGGAACTCGTCCGCGTTCGGGTGGTCGGTCGGGACGGCCTGGGGCCAGTCGAAAATCGTCACCCCGCTCTCGTCGACGAATACGTTGTACTCGCTCATGTCGGCGTGAACGTAGCCGTACTCGTACGCGCGCGCGAGCTCCGTGAGGAGGAGATCGAGTACGCCCACAACCTGGTCGTCTTCGAGTTTCGCTCGCGAGAGCTCGACGCCGTCCATCTTGTCCATCACGATGGCGTGGCGATTCTGTGCGATCGGGCGCGGAACCGAAACGTCCGGATAGAGCGTTTCGAGGATCCCGTACTCGCGTTCGGCCGCCTTCCGGGCGGTGTAGAGCCAGGAGACGTGCTCGCGATCGGACGTGTAGTCGCGTTCCTTGTTCACCTCGCGAAAGTTGGTGTAGCCCTCGCGGTGGTACTTCAGCGCGAGGGGCTTGTAGGACCGAACCTCGTAGACGTCGCTCTCCTTGCCGACGCCGAGGGGAGAGCCGAACTCGCCGATCGTGTCCTGCTCGACGAGCGCACGTAGGGCCAGTGCGTCGTAGCCCTCGAACTGGAGCGTGTACCCCTCGTACTGGATCGTCTTTTTCTCGACTAGCCCCCGCTTCAGACAGCGTTCGAGTCGATAGTCGACCTCCTCCGGAGTGAGACTGCTGAACTCCGGTAGCTTCTCCCGCTTGACCCACTCCGAAAAGCGCATTCCCTGCTCGACGCCCGAGAGGAGATAGAAGTCCTCCGGTTCGAGTTCAGAGAGAAGCGGGGCGACGTTGCGAACCATAGCGAGGTCTAGTCGGCCCGGTGGTAAAAAGCGAGCGACAGCCAGAGCGCGGTACTGTGAGGTGGATCACCACGGCACCGCCAGTTCGCAGCGCCCCCGACTGACGAGTCGTTACCCAGAACGACGGATGCCGTGTGTTGAACACTTTATCGGACAGATCGTTCGATAGTTTGTTGAGTCCAGTGGGTAGCACACGATCGGTACGATGCGATCCGATCGCTGGAGATCGACGTTTCGACCAGTGTCTGTACCGAACGATCGTGTTGGGCGATCGGACGGACTGTGTGATATCGACGTCTGAATCATCCGCTGCTATCCATCCAACCCCCAGGGTCAGCCGGACGATCACCCGGGGTTAGACGTCGGCCCAACCCCGTTCGGTCGCCAGATCGACAGTGAGACTCATTCGGTAGCTGCGTCTACCGCGTTCGGTTCGAGGATGCGTCCCGTTGGAAGCGCGAGGCCTCGGCCCGAAGACACCACCACCGGACGCCAGGCTGAACCGACCTGGGCCCGTGCCGTTCGAGCTGGCTACTCGACCGACGGCGTGCAACCACTCGCCACGACGTCAGCTACAGCCCGTTCAAACGGCCAATTACGGCACTCTCGCCCAGCAGCCATCATTCATAAACTATATACTGAGATATCAAATGCTGTTGCCGCACGATTTCGCGGGCTCGCTCGGCACCGTTCGAAATGCGGGCAAGGGGCCGACAGCGAGCCGAAACTGGCTGATTTCCACACGGGAAAACTCCCACAGATCGGAACCGCTTTGCCGATTCCGGCCGAGAATCCGCCCATGACCGACCTCACCG
>SLIS01000306.1 GCA_007135505.1 Halovivax sp. | reverse complement strand
CCGGAATGTGCTGGCCGAACTGCGCGTAGGCGATGCCGGCGAGCAACACCGCGAGGAACGTGAGGCCGAACGCTCTCCACGTGACGTATATCATGACGAGCATGAACACCGTTCCCATCAAGTACTCCGTCTCCGACGCCCGTCCGAGGCCGCCGGTCAGGCGGTACCAGTTGATGAAGACGTAGACGACGAGTGGTGCCATCGCGACGGCCATCGTGAGGAGAACGAGGGTATCGAGCAGGTTATCCCGGGTGAAAAGCGCCCTGACGTCGTCGAGCAGGAACCCCTTCCCACCGCCGACGTTCTGGATCAGCTCGTAGAGGATGTACATCACGAGGACGCCACCGATAAAGCCCGCACCGAACTGTCCTCGGGGGGGAGCCGAAAAGAACCTGCCCTGGAGGTAGGCCATCCACATCACGTAGAACCAGAACGGGATCGACAGCAGGCCAAAGAGCGTCCAGAGCGTTAATTCACGCCGTACGTTCTCCCGCGTCAATCGCTCCCGAATGGCGTCACCGATCGGACGTTCGGCGAGCGATTCGTCGACTTTCCAGGCGACATCCGTCTCACTCTGCTCGATGGTATCCTGGATATCGATGCCACCATTTTCGTCATCGGAGGGTTCGTCGGCCATAGTTATTGAGATTCGATTTTGGCTCCACCCGGTTTCCGCCGTAGTCGTGGTCGGACGGGAGAGAAGTTATCTTTTGCTCAGACTCGAACGCTCCTCATTAGACTCGAAGGTCCGCCGTGGACTCGATACCCGAACCTTCCATGGCGACCCAGTGCATCTCGAGGCTCGTAAAGAGGAAGCCCTGTTGTGGGAAGTTGTCGACCGGATCGTCGTCGAACGGCGGTTCCTCGTTGATGGCGGCGGACCAGGAGTTGTTGTCGACGCCGATCGTACTGAAGTCGCCAGCGTCGAAGTCGTACATGTTTCCGGTCCAGCCCTCGGACTCCTGGACGTCGATCGTCAGCATGTCGCTGTGCTCGCTCGCACCGCGTGCCAGCGCCTGACCGGCGAGCTGCGTCGAACTCCCGCTCGCCGTCCCGGCGATCGTGATCGTGTACTCGTCCTGCTCTTCCGCGTCCGCTTCGCCCTCCTCCCACTCGCCGGAGTCCCAGACACCGTGGTCCTCGAAGAACTCGACCATTCCGGGATGGACCGGGACGTCCGGCATGAGCACCTCCGTCATGACTTCCGGCGTGTACTCGAGGGTCGTCGGGTCGGATTCACGAAGCGTGTCGTCGTGCTCGACGGCGACCCTGGCCATCTCGTAGACGGCTTCGGGGTGAACGTCCTCGCCGAACGCCCACTGTCCCTGCAGCGCCCAGTGGACGACGTCGGAGTCGATGCCGAGTTCGCTCGTGACGTCCTGTTCGTAGGGATATGGATCCTGTTCGACCAGCGTCGCCCCGGGGACCGCCTCGATCGCGTCGACGAACTGATCGTCCACGTCGATGAGGTAGAGCTGTCCGTCGCTCCTGACGTCCACCTCCTGACACCAGCCGGCGAGTTCCACCTGGTTCGCACCGTACAGACAGAGCGCGTCGACGCGGCCCTCTTCGACCGCACCGGGAATGTCGTCGGTGTCCTCGTTGTTGATCTCGTTGTCGTCCCACAGACCATCTTCTCTGAGGACGGTTTCGGTGAGTAGCCTGGTTCCGAATCCGGGTTCGATCGGGTAGATCGTGTACCCGGTGCCGTCACCATCGCCGCCGATACAGCCGGCGAGCGCTACGGCTCCAACGCCACCAGTTGTTTTGAGCACCGTTCGTCGGGTGTGCGCATCGTTCCCAGTCATGGGTTATGCTACCTAACAACAGCCGATATTTAAATATTTGCACCAAGGAACCGCCGCTGACCTGTGATTTGAAATAATTTAAACGGTTTTTAGTAACAATTTGTTTAAAACCATCACGTTAGCGGTGAACGGAGGCTGGCACGGTTGCGACGGCCGAAGGCTGGCACGGTTGCGGCGGCCGAAGACTGGCACGTACGACAACCGGAAACCGTCGGTCGAGGCGTCGGTGGACGACGGCGACCCGTTCCGGTCCCGGCGCCGGCGAGCGGCGGATCGATCGGCGACGCCGCGGACGGCTTACACCCACCTGTAGACGACCATCAGGAGTGCGAACGCGACGAGGCTGAACGCGGCCAGCATCGCCCACGCAGCGTCGTAGCCGTGTACATCGACGAGGAAGCCGAAGGCGGGCGGCGCGCCGAGCGCCCCGAAATTGAGCGCGAGCTGACCGCCGGCCGTCGCGCTCCCCATCTCCTCCGTGGAAACGAGCGCGCCGATGCACGAGTAGTAAATCCCGGTGAACCCGAGCACGAAGAACCCGAGCAGGCTGAACAGGACGAGCGCGACGACGGGCGTTTCCACGACCGTCACCGCGACGAAGAGGACGGCGGAGGCGGCCGCCTGGACGAGCAGGATGCGCAGCGTCGAGACCGCGAGCGGTGCGGAGAGTTCGTCAGCCAGCCACCCGAACACGACGCGGCCGCCACTCCCGAAGACCTGCGCCCCGGCGAGCGTGATCCCCGCGAAGACGACGCCAGCGCCGACCGCCTCGTCGACGTACAGGATCGTATAGCCGATCGTCGTGAACAGCGCCGCGCCGAGAAAGAAGCCCGCGGCGGCGAGGACGGCGAACTCCGGGGTCCGAAAGTGCGAGCGAACGCCCCCGCGATCGGTCCCGGAACCACCGCCGTCCGATCCGTAGGCCACCCGAAAGACGACGGCCACCACGACCGCCAGGACCGCCGTGAGCACGAACCCCACCTCCCAGCCGAACCGGGACGCCCCGAACCAGGGGATGAGCAGAGCGCTGATACCGCTGCCGGCGGTCACGCCGACCTGCTTGATCCCCATCGAGGTGTTGAGCCGATCGTGGGGAATCACGTTGAAAACCGCCTTGTTCGTCCCCGGAATCGCCGTCGCGTAGCAGGCGCCGAGTGCGAATACCGCTACGAGCAGCGCGAGGTAGTGTGGCGCGGCCGTCACCGCGATCGCACCGGCGCCCAGCCCGAGCAGGCCGGCGACCAGCACCCGGCCTTCCCCGTAGGCATCGATGATCGTGCCCACCGGCACCAGAAACGCCGTGTACCCGAGCATCAAGGCCGTGACCATCACCCCGACGAGCGTCGCGGAGACGCCGAAATCGGCTCGAACGAACGGCGTCACCGCGTACACCGCGTAGAAGCAGATGCTCGCGGCAACCTGCCAGCCGAGGATGAGCGCGGTGTTGGCTTTCCACCCCCGCGTCCGACCCGGCGTCACGACGGATCCGGTCATTAGTGTGTCAGTGACCCCACTCGACGTGCCAATCGAACGCCGTCTCCAGATCCTGTGGCGTCTGTCCGTTTCCAGCCGCCGCCCGCTCGACGTAGGCCGCCAGTTCGGATCGGAACTCCGGGTGGGCGATCTCGACGATCGACTCGGCTCGTTCGCGCGGCGTGCAACCGCGGAGATCGGCGACGCCGTGTTCGGTAACGACGACGGCGACGTCGTGGTCGGTGTGATCGACGTGCGGGGTCATCGGAACGACCCGCGAGATCTCCCCGTCCGCAGCCGTCGACGGGAGCGCGACGATCGAGAGCCGGCAGTTGCGAGCGAAGTCGCCGCCACCGCCGATACCGTTTACCATCCGCGTTCCCCCGACGTGGGTCGCGTTCACGTTCCCGTAACAGTCGACCTCGACGGCCGAATTGACGCCGACGACACCGAAGCGTTCGATCAACGCCGGATTGTTCGAGACGTCCGCGGGTCGCAACACGACGTCCGCGACGTAGCGGTCGATCTCCTGGAAGAACCGCTGCTGTCCCTCGGTCGTCAGCGCCAGCGACGTCGCGCTCGCACCGCTCAATCGACCCTCGTCGAGCATGTCGAGTAAGCCGTCCTGGACGACCTCCCCGAAGTAACACACCGTCCGGTCGCCGAAGTCGATCTCCGAAAGTGCACCCATCAGCGCGTTACCCAGGCTGCCGACGCCGAACTGCAGCGCCACCGACTCCGCGAGCAGCGGGTTCGTCTCGAGTTCGGAGGCGAGGAATGCACCGAGGTTCGCGCCGATTTCCCGGTCGACCGCGGTCGGGTCGCGAAACGTGTACGGGTCGTCCGGACGGTCGGTCTCGACGACGGCGGAGAGCTCGGCGGGGTCGAACGAGAGCCGGGGCGTCCCGATCCGGCCGGTCGGTTCCGCGAGCGGGATGGGGTCGCGATCCGGCGGTGCGTCCCGGTCGTAGACGTCGTGGACGGCCGCGAGCGCCCGCGGCTGGGCGTCGTTTACCTCGACGACGAGCCGGTCGGCTGCCCGGATCAAAGCCGGGACGTGCCCGATCGAGGTCGACGGAATAACCCAGCCGTCCCCGATCGCGACGGCCTCGACGATGGCCACGTCGACGTCGAGCCCGGGGCCGAATCGAAGCTCGTCGCCGAACTGGGAGACGTGGCGATCGAAAAAGCCCACCTCGCCGCCGTTGATCGCCTCCCGAACCGTCCGACGGGTCTGGAAGTGCGCGCGGCGGGCCATCGCGCCGGACTCGACCAGGTCCTCGTCGATCTCGCCGCCGACGCCGCCCGCGCTAACGATCGTCAGCGACTCGCGATCGGTGAGCTGTTCCGGAACTGCCTTGGGGTAGCCGACGCCGCCGAAGCCGCTAACTGCTACCGTGTCGCCATCGGACACCACGCTCGCCGCCTCGGACGCGGACCGCCCCGGTAATTCGCCGGTGAGACGGTGCGCCGGGACGTCACTGAGCTCGCTCATCGGTCCCCGGAATCGGGTGCTCCGCCGGTCGATTCGCCGGCGTCCGGGTCCGGCTGGACGCCGATTCCCGCCGGCCATCCCGGCGGCTGGGCGGCGGACGGCTCCGCGTACTCGCGCTTGAGGACCATCGGCGTCCGCTCGAGCGAGAGGACCAGTTCGCCGTCCTGGTTGTACGCCCGGAGTTCGGTGGTGACGATCCCGACGTGGTCACGCGAGTCACTCTCGCGCTTGGCGACGACCTCGCTTTCGGCAAAAATCGTGTCGCCGTGGTACACCGGCGCGTGGTGGCGGATGTCGTCGTAGCCGAGGTTCGCCGTCGCGTTCACCGAAACGTCGATCACGCTCATGCCCACGGCGAGTGCGATGACGAACGTCCCGTCGACGAGGCGCTCGCCGAACTCGGTCTCGGCGGCGTACGCCTCGTTGAAGTGCATCGGGTTCAGATTCATCGTGACGTTCGTCATCCAGACGTTGTCCGTCTCGGTCACGGTCCGACCGAACGGATGCTTGTAGACGTCGCCCACCTCGAAATCCTCGAAGTACCGACCGTGCCACCCGGCGACGAGGCGTCGCTCCGAGTCGCTGCCTCCGTCCGGGTTCCGGTCTGATCCGGTTCCGGATGCCTCCTCGGCCGGCGTCGCGCCGGCTGCGTCGTCGCTCGATTCGTCGTTCGCCGTGTCAGGTTCGTCGGACATGGTGTCTTACCGTCGTGGGTACCGAAACCGCGGTCAGCCGTCCGCTCGTAGCCATTCGCTCGTTACACTCGCCATTCTCGGCCTCAGTAGGATCGGGGCAACCCGAGTACCGTCTCGCCGATGTAATTGAGGGCGAGTTGCTGTGTGATCGGGACGATTCGAGTCAGCCGGGCCTCGCGGAAGTACCGT
>SLIS01000262.1 GCA_007135505.1 Halovivax sp. | reverse complement strand
GGCGGTCGGCGCCCTCGGTCAGCACGGCGAGGACGGGCGTCTCGTCGGTCACCAGTGCGAGGGGACCGTGTTTGAGTTCGCCCGCGGGGAAGCCCTCTGCGTGGTCGTAGGAGATCTCCTTCAACTTGAGCGCCCCCTCCAGTGCGACGGGATAGCCGAACGAGCGGCCGACGAAGAAGAACGCGTCGGAGGCGGCGTACGCCGCCGCCGTCTCCCGGATTCGATCCTCCTGGTCGAGGACCTGCTGGACGGCGCCCGGCAGGGCCGTCAGGTCCGCCAGGTGTTCCCTGGCGGCGGCCGCCGAGAGCGCCCCCCGCTCCCGGCCGACGCCGATCGCCAGCAGCGCCAGTGTACTCACCTGCGAGGCGAACGTCTTCGTCGCCGCGACGCCGATCTCGGGACCCGCGCGGATGAACAGTGCGTCGTCCGCCTCGCGGGTCACCGAACTGCCGAGCGTGTTCGTCACGCCGAGCGTCCGGGCGCCGGCTCCCCTGGCCTCCCGCAGCGCCGACAGCGTGTCGGCCGTTTCGCCGCTCTGGGTCACGGCGATCGCCAGCGTCCGCCAGGGATCGCGCCCGCCGTTGTAGGCGTACTCACTCGCCGTCATCGGTGCCGCCCTGACCTCGGCCAGCGACTCGAACAGGCTCGCCGCGTACTCGGCCGCGTAGTACGACGTCCCGCAGGCGAGCAGTTGGATCTCCTGGACCGAATCCAGGTAGCCCTGCGGGAAGTCGACGTCGAGTGTGGCCGTTCCCGCGTTGTTGTCGACGCGGTTGCTGAGCGTCTGACGGAGCGCCGACGGTTGCTCGTGAATCTCCTTTCGCATGTAGTGTTCGTACCCGCCCTTCTGTGCGGCGTCTGCGTCCCAGTCGATCGTCGCGATCTCCGGTTCGATCGGCTGACCGTCGCGATAGATGGTCACCTCGCCGGCTTCGAGCACGGCGACGTCGCCGTCCTCGAGGTAGGTCACCTCGCGGGTGTGCTCGACGAGCGCCGGGACGTCGCTCGCGAGGTACGCGGCCGACTCGCCGTGGCCGACGACGAGCGGGCTCTCGTGGCGGGTCGCCACGATGCAGTCCGCGTCCGCGTGAACGGCGGCGACGGCGTAGCTCCCTTCGAGGTCGCTCACGACCGACTCGAACTCGTGGCGGAGCGCGGTCGCGACACCGTCACCCCGTTCGTCGGCGCTGCCGGCCGGGTCGCCGGTCGTCGATGCGCCGTCGCTCCGCTTCGCGGGGGTCCCGCCGTCCGACCGGTGCGACGACGCCGTCTCCGTACTCGTGTCGGACCTCTCGCCCGCGTGCGACCCCCCGTCTGCGTGTGAGTCGAACGCCTCTTCGAGCAGGTGCGCGACGACCTCCGTGTCGGTTTCGCTGGTGAACTCGTGGTCGGGCAGGGCCTCTTTGTACGCCTCGTAGTTCTCGACGATGCCGTTGTGGACGATGGCCAGGTCACCGGTGCAGTCGGTATGCGGGTGGGCGTTTTCGTCGGTCGGGGCACCGTGGGTCGACCAACGCGTGTGACCGATCCCGCAGGTCGCGTCCGTCGCCGGCGGCACGGTGAGCGCGTCGACCTCGCCGGCGCGCTTCGCGACCGTCAGTGCCGCGTCGTCGCTCGATCGCAGGGCGACGCCCGCCGAGTCGTAGCCGCGGTACTCGAGCGTTTCGAGCCCACCGTAGACGATGGGTCCGGCCGGTTCGTCTCCCACGTAGCCGAATATTCCACACATCGTTATCCCCTCCTGACGACGGCGTCGGTCTCGACGTGGCCGCCCACGTTCGCGCCGTCGTCGATCCGGGCGCCGTCGCCGACGATCGTCCCCGGGTCGACGGTGACGCCACCGCCGACGGTGGCCGTGTCGCCGATCACGCCGCCGAACGCGACGTCCTCGTGGACCTCGTTCTCGACGACGACCGTCGCCGACCCGCCGGGGATCGTCGTGTTGGCGCCCACGTGAGCGCTCTCGCCGACGATGGCGTCGCGGACGATCGCTCCGTCCTCGATCACGGCGTCGGACAGGACGACGGCGTTCGAGACGACGGCGTTGGCTCCGACCGTCGCGTTGTCGCCGAGGGCCGTCGCGCCGCCGACCGTCGCGTTCGGTCCGATCCGGACGTTCGACCCGAGGACGACGTCGTCGGCGATCGCGGCCGTTTCGTGTGCGCTGACCGTCTCCCGGACCGGTTCGTCGCCGGCGGTGTCGAACGCCTCGGCGTCGATCGAGGCCGCCGTTACGTAGAGGAGGTCCCACAGGTTCGAGACGTCGAGCCAGGTTCCCCGGTACCGGATCGCGGAGATAGAGCCCGACTCGATGTACGCCGACAGTGTCGTGGTAATGCCGAGTTCGCCGGCCCGCTGGGGCGTCTCGGCGATCGCGTCGAAGATCGCGGGATCGAAGCCGTAGACGCCGGCGTTGATGAGTGCGGTGGTCCCGGCGGCGTGGGGCTTCTCCTCGATCGAGACCACGCGCTCGCCGTCCAGTTCGACGACGCCGTACTCGCTCGGGTGCTCGGAGGGCGTGACACTCACGACGGGTGCGCCGTCTTCGAGCAACCGGGATCGCGTCCGTTGGATGAGTTCGGGGTCGACGATTCGATCGCCGTTGAGGACGAGGAACGGACCGTCGACGACGCCCTCGACCCGGGAGACGGCGTGGGCGGTTCCCAGCCGCGTCGACTGTTCGACGTACTCGATCGAGACGTTCCAGTCGTCGCCGTCGCCGAAGTGGTTCCGAATGCGCTCCTGGCGGTGGCCGACGACGAGGACGAGTCGATCGATTCCCGCCGTCGCGACGGCCGAGACGACGTATTCGAGCAGCGGTCGATTCGCCACCGGGAGCATCGGTTTGGGCCGCCGATGGGTCAGGGGCGCGAGCCGTCGCCCCTCGCCGGCGGCGAGAACGACTGCGGGAACGGCGCTATTGGGCATAGAACTCGTTGGCTGGATAACCACTTCAATACACTGGCCCGACGCTCCTCACAGCGAGACGGTCTCGCGATTTGAACGATCCGTCTCCGGCGGGGTCGGAGTCGGTACCGACCGCCAGGGGACTTGAAGGGCCCTCGCTACTCCGCTACCGTCGCGCCACGAGAATCGAAGCCGTCACCGATCACTCCACGGACATCGAATCCGTCACCGATCACTCCAGGGACATCGAAGCCGTCAACCGGTCGCTCTCCGCTGGTGTCGGCCCGATCGTCGTCCGCGGGCGCTGCTACGTCAGAACGAGCACGACGCCAGCCGGACAGGTGACACGGTCGAACAGCAACCTCCGGAGCGAACCGCCACACGTCGGTACGCGCTTCGTATTTCGAGGTGTGTCGCAACGCCTATTGGTGTGCCGGGAACAGGACGGGACATGCAAACTGTCGTGCTCGCCGCCGGCCAGGGCACTCGAATGCGGCCGTTGACCGACGAGCGGCCCAAGCCGATGCTGCCGGTAGCGAATCGGCCGCTCGTCGCTCACACCGTCGACGCCGCCGTCGAGGCGGGTGCCTCGCGGGTAGTCCTCGTCGTGGGTTACGAGGCCGAGCCGATCCGTGGGTACTTCGGCGAGAATTACGCGGGCGTTCCGATCGAGTACGTCGTCCAGCACGAGCGGGCGGGGACGGCCGACGCGGTCCGCGCGGCCGCTCCGGAACTCGAAGACGCCCCCTTCGTGGTCCTGAACGGCGACGCGCTCTTCGACCAGCCCGGCCTCGACGAGCTGTACGACGACGGCCCGGCGGTTGCGAGCGTCCGCGTCGACGACCCGACTCAGTACGGCGTGCTGGCTGTCGAGGACGACGCCGTCACGGGAATCGTCGAGAAACCGGCCGATCCGCCGTCGAACCTGATCAACGCCGGCGCGTATCTGTTCCCCGCCGCGGCCCGGGAGTGGCTCGACGTTCCAGAGAGCGAGCGCGGCGAACACGAACTCACGGACGTCCTCGAGCGGGCCATCGAGCAGGTCGACGTGCGCCCCGTGCCGCTCTCGCGCTGGCTCGACGTGGGCCGACCGTGGGAGTTACTCGAGGCGAACGAGTGGAAGATCGCGTCGCTCGCCGAGCGATCGGCGGTCCCGGACGCGACCGATGCCGCCGCGATCGACGGGGAGGCGACCGAGTACGCTGCCGTCGATGGAGCGACGACCGACACCGTCGTTGACGAGCAGGCGACCGAGTACGCCGCCATAGACGGCACGGTCAGCGACGACGCGACGATCGAGGGGCCGGTCGTCGTGGAGGACGGCGCCACCGTCCGCGAGGGCGTCACGATCGAGGGGCCGGCGCTGATCCGCTCCGGGGCGACTATCGGCCCAAATGCGTACGTCCGCGGGACGACCCTGATCGGCTCGGACGCCAGCGTCGGCCACGCGGTCGAGGTGAAAAACAGCGTTCTCATGGCCGGCGCGGCGGTCAACCACCTGTCGTACGTCGGCGACTCGGTTCTCGGCCGGAACGTCAACTTCGGTGCGGGAACGGTCGTCGCCAACCTCCGTCACGACGACGCGTCGGTCCGACTCACGGTCAAGGGCGAGCGCGTCTCGACCGGCCGCCGCAAGTTCGGCGTCGTCGTGGGAGATGGCGCCAAGACCGGTATCGACACCAACCTGAATGCCGGGGTGACGCTCTCGACCGGTGCGTCGACGAAACCCGGCGAATCCGTCACCCGCGATCGCTGAACTCGGCCCCGAACTGACGGAAACGCTGGCCCCGTCCCCGTGCTCTCACCGGCTGGAGCGGACCCCAACGTTTTCGACGCCGCCTCGCACATCCACTCGTATGGACCTGTTCGGAACGAGTGGCGTCCGTGGACCGGTGGGCGACGTCGTGACGGCCGACCTCGCGCTGTCGATCGGACGAGCCGTCGGCGCGGAGGCCGGTCGCGTCGTCGTCGGACGGGACGTCCGCGAGAGCGGTGAATTCCTCGCCAGCGCGCTAACCGCCGGTCTCCGGGAATCCGGGACCGACGTCGTGGACGTCGGCGTCGCGAGCACGCCGACGATCGCCCGCAGCGTCGTCTGGCGCGGGGCCGACGTGGGGGTCGCGATCACGGCCTCGCACAACCCGCCGGCGGACAACGGGATCAAGCTCTGGGACGAGACCGGAAAGGCGCTCGATCGGGATCGACTGGCGACGATCGAGACCCGGATCGCGGCCGGGGACTACGCACTCGCCGATTGGACGGGCGTCGGGCGCGAGACGACCTGGGACGACGCCGTCGAGCGACACGTGGCTGCGATCATAGAGGCCGTCGACGTCGACGAGCCACCGTCGGTCGTCGTCGACGTCGGCTGTGGTACGGGCACGATAACCGCCCGGGCGCTCCGGGAGTGTGGCTGCCACGTCGAGACGCTGAACGCGATGCCCGACGGTCGCTTTCCCGCCAGGCCGAGCGAACCGACCGCCGAGCACTGCCGGGCGCTGGCGGCGGTCGTCGCCGCGACGGACGCCGACCTGGGCGTGGCCCACGACGGCGACGCCGACCGATTGCTGGCCGTCGCCGAGGACGGCACGGTCCTCGCGGGCGACGTCCTCCTGGCGCTCTTCGGTCGCGACGCCGTCGAGCGGACCGCTGCGGACGGGCCAACGGGAGAGGGGACGACGGCAGACGGGACGGACGACGACGGCGAATCCGAACCACTCGTCGCTGCCCCGGTCAACACGAGCCTCGCCGTCGACGACGCGCTGGCGGAGGTCGGTGCGGCGCTCACGCGAACGCGCGTCGGTGACGG
>SLIS01000112.1 GCA_007135505.1 Halovivax sp. | reverse complement strand
GGCTGCGCCGTGCGGGCGCCGACGCGCTGCTCGTCGGGAGTGCCATCATGGACGGCGACGTCGAGTCGAACACCCGTCGGCTGGTAGCGCCGGAGCGAACGGGATCGGATTCGGGCGATCCGACGACTCGTTCCGACGTGGAGGTGGATTCGACGTGACCGACGGGCATCGCGGACTCGCGGCGGGACGGGTGGCCAGCGAGGGTCGGTTCGGCGATTACGGCGGCCAGTACGTCCCTGAAGCGCTGATGCCGGCGCTCGAGGAACTCGCCGAGGCACAGCAGCGCTACGTGCGCGACAACGAGGACGGCTTTCTCGACGAGCTGGGCGAGCACCTGCGAACGTTCGCCGGCCGGCCGACGCCGCTGCAGCGGGCCGACCGGTTGAGCGACCGATACGATCGCGAGATCTACCTCAAGCGCGAGGATCTCGTCCACGGCGGGGCACACAAGCTGAACAACGCGCTCGGTCAGGTGCTCCTCGCGAAGTACATGGGCAAGGAGCGGGTGATCGCGGAGACCGGGGCCGGCCAGCACGGCACGGCGACCGCGATGGCGGCCGCGCACCTCGACGTCCCCTGCGAGATATACATGGGTCGGACGGACGTCAATCGCCAGCGACCCAACGTCTACCGGATGCGGATGAGCGGCGCCACGGTGACGCCCGTCGACGCCGGGAGTGCGACGCTGAAAGAGGCGATCAACGAGACGATGCGCGACTGGGCGGGCAGCGTCGAGACGACTCACTACGCCGTGGGCTCGGTCGTCGGACCGCACCCCTTCCCGGCGTTGGTCCGTGACTTTCAGGCGGTCATCGGCCGCGAGATTCGCGATCAGATCCGCGACGCGGTCGGCCGGCTTCCCGACAGCGTGGTCGCCTGCGCCGGCGGCGGATCGAACGCGATGGGAACGGTTTCGGCGTTCGTGGCGGGGGCGAACGACGATCGCTCGCCGGATAGCGGGGCGAGCGGCGGTCGGTCGCCGGAGAGTGGGGCGAACGACGATCGCTCGCCGGAGAGTGGGGCGAGCGGCGCTGACGCACAGCCGACTACGTGCTACGCCGTCGAGGCGGGCGGGTCGCGGCTCGGTATCGACGAGGCAGCGGGCGTGGCGCCGAACTCGGCGTCGCTGTCGGCGGGTACCGACGGCGTCCTCCACGGGGCGATGACGAAGCTCCTCCAGACGGACGACGGGCAGGTCGTCGAGTCCCACAGCGTCAGTGCCGGACTCGACTACGCGGGCGTCGGACCCGAACTGGCGGACCTGGTCGAGCGGGGCCACGTGACGCCCGTGACCGTCGACGACGACGCTGCACTCGCGGCGTTTCACCGTCTCTCGCGGCTGGAGGGGATCGTCCCCGCGCTCGAGTCGAGTCACGCACTCGCGTATCTGGAGGAAGCGGGATCGCCAGAGTCGGATGCCGGCACGGCGACCGACCGACTCGGTGACCTCGTCGTCGTGACCGTGTCGGGACGCGGTGACAAGGACCTGGAGACGGTCCTCGAGGAGACCGACCGGCGCGACCTCGCGGCGGCGCCGGACGTGGAGGTGTTCGATTCGTGACCGACGCCGGCGAGGGGTACTCGAGTCCGATCGAAGCGACGATCCGCGAGAATCGCCCGGCCCTGATCACGTACCTCGCGGCTGGCGATCCCGACCTGGCGGCGACGAAGCGCTACGTCGAGGCCCTCGATCGCGGCGGGGCGGACGTGATCGAACTCGGGCTGCCGTTTTCGGAGCCGATCGCCGAGGGCCCGACGATCCAGGCGGCGATCACTCGCGCCCTGGAATCCGGAACGACGCCCGAACGCTTTTTCGAACGTGTCGACGAGATCGAGACCGACGCCCCACTCGTCGTGATGACCTACACGAACTTGCTCCTCCAGTACGGACCGGCCGATTCGGGGACCGACGTCACGCCGTTCGTCGAGCGCGCGGCCGACGTCGGACTCGCCGGCCTGATCGTCCCCGACCTTCCCGCGGCCGAGGCCGGTCCCCTGCGTACCGCCTGCGAGGCTGCCGGAGTGGACCTCATCTCGATCGTCGCGCCGACGACGTCGGGCGAGCGCCTCGAGCAACTCATGTCGGCGACGAGCGGCTTTGCCTACGTCCAGGCCCGACTGGGGACGACGGGCGCCCGGACCGACGTCTCGCGGGCGACTCACGCGAGCCTGTCCCGCCTCGAGGGCTACGACGTGCCGGCCGCCGTCGGGTTCGGCGTCAGTGACCCCCGGCACGCGACGGAGATCGTCGCGGCGGGCGCCGACGGCGTGATCGTCGGCAGTGCCATCGTCGAGCTCGCCGCCACCAGCGACGACCCGGAAACGGAACTGGCGCGGACGGCCCGAGCACTGAAGCGCGGGGCGCTGGCGGGTGCCGATCGATCGACCGACGCCGCCGTGGAACCAGAACGATCATAATCGCGAGGTTGCTAGTGACTCTCACGATGACCACCGGACGCGACGCACGACTGGCGCGGATACGCACGGGTGATCGGTACCTCGTGGTCCCGATGGATCACGGCATCACGCTCGGTGCCGTCCGCGGGCTCAAAGATATCGAGTCGACGATCGCGGCCGTGACCCGCGGCGGAGCCGACGCCGTCCTCACGCAGAAGGGAATCGCGCCGCGAGTCCACCCCAACCGACACGACGCGGGCTACGTCGTCCACCTCAACGCCTCGACGACGATCGGCCCCGACGAGGCGGATAAACGCCTCACCGGGACGGTCGAGGAAGCGGTCCGTGCCGGCGCCGACGCCGTCTCCTTTCACATCAACGTGGGCTCCGCGCACGAACCGGACCAGCTCGCCCAGCTCGCGACGGTCACGGCCGACGCCGACCGCCTCGGCATTCCGGTCCTCGCCATGGCCTACGCCCGGGGGCCGGACGTCGCGGCGGACGATCCCAAGGCGCTCGGCCACGCGGTCCGTCTGGCCGAGGAGGTGGGCGCCGACGTGGTCAAGACGGGCTACAGCGGCGACGCCGACAGTTTCGAACACGTGGTCGAATCGACCCGCCTCCCGGTCCTGATCGCCGGCGGATCTCGCGGGACCGACCGCGAGACGCTCGAGATGGTCCGTGGCGCGGTCGCGGCCGGTGCGGCCGGCGTCTCGATGGGGCGATCCATCTTCCAGCACGACGATCCGGAGGCCATCACGCGAGCCGTCTCGGGCGTCGTCCACGCGGACCTGGACGTGGCGGACGCGCTGGACCGTGCCGGGCTCGCGATCGAGGCCTGAGTACACACCGACTGGCACCGCATTTTTACGTTCGTCCGGCGTCGGTACCGAGCGCTCGGGAGCGACGACGTGCTACCGAACGTCGTCGACGATCGCCCGGCCAGCCCGCACCGCGTTCTCGGTCGCGAGTTCCACCGACTCGTCGATCCCCTCGAAGCTGTCGTGGACGGTCTCGCCGGGGGCCGGCCGGTCGTAGTTGGCGACGGCCCGCACGCTCAGGTGGCGATCGAACGCGTCGAAGCGTGCGAGCGCGCCGGCCGTCGCGGCGTCTTCCATCTGGGTCGTGACGTAGGGATCGATCCCGTAGGCCGAACAGAGCGACTCGACCTCGCGAGCGAGGGCGCTCCCGTGCCAGAACTCGTCGCTGGTCACGGTCGGCCCGACCCCGACGCGGGGGCCGTGGTCCGGCGCGGTCGGGTATCGCTCCTGGTACGTCCGGACGATCCCGTCTTCGGCGAGGTCGACGTCGTCAATCGCGGCGCGGGCCGTCCCGACCAGCGTGCGATCGGGTTCGTGGAGCGACGCCTCCGGCTCGTACGTCAATTGCTCGACGGCCACGGCCTCGTCTCCCGGCGAGGCGACTTCGGCCGGGTCCCACCGGTGCTTGCGGTCCCAATCGAGGATCGCGTCGGCTACGAAGACGGACCCGAGCGCGGCCCGAGTCGGCGGGGCGCCGGCGATTCCGGCCGACACGACGATTGCGCCGTCGAGATCGAGCCCGGGGGCCCGCCAGAGGGCGGTGACCGTGGCGGCCGCGGGCACTTTGCCGAGGCCGGTCGTGGTGACGGCGACGCCGCCGTCCGGGTCGGTGACGTACAGCGGGCCCTCGAGCCCCGGCAGCTCGTAGGCGGATTCGATCGGGAGCCGGTCGAGCCATCGCGTCAGCTCGTCGAACGGCGGTTCGAAGGCCACGGCGGGAAGGACGACGACGGCGGGGCGGACGGAGCCGGTCGACGCCAGCGGCTCGGGTGCTGGGAGGTCGTCGGTCATTGCTGAATTCGAAGAGACGGGCCGCGGCCGAAAACGTGGCGGTCGCGCGTACGGACCGAAACCATGACGGGGACTCCCGCCGTGGTCGGTCGCGTGTCACGCGGTTCGGACCCAACCGATCGCTCGGCGCCGACGGAGAGCCAGTCGGCCGACGCGTCGGCGGAGCGAGACGCCGGCGCGTCGGGAGCGGGTCGTATTGCCGATCGAGCGGGGACCCGTGAGGACGGCCGTCCGCAACCCGAGGCGACGGACGCCGGGCGACCACGTTCGACGGACCGGACGCCCACCGACGAGGAGATCCTCGCCCACGCCCGCGTCCACGCGCGGTCGGTCGCGGACGCGATCGGCGTCGACTTAGACGCCCTGGAGTGGGCGGTTTCGGCTCGCGCGAAACGACGGGCCGGCGCGTGTCGGTGGTCGGCGACGGACGAGACGGCGACGATCGTCCTCTCCCGGCGGGCCTACGAGCGCTACGACCGGACCGACTTCGAGGCGATCGTCCGCCACGAACTCATCCACGCCTGGGAATACCAGCGATTCGGCGAGTCGGATCACGGGAGTCGGTTCCGGGAACGTGCGGAGCGATTCGACGTGCCGATTCACTGCGAGTCGTTCACCGAGCCGCGATATCGACTCCGCTGTCGCGCCTCGGCGTGCGACTGGACGCTCGATCGCCACCGCGCCTCGAAGCCCGTGAAGACGCCGTCGCGCTATCGCTGTGGGGCGTGCGGCGGTGATCTGGTCGTCGAACACGTCGAAAGCGGGCGAACCTGGGAGGGCGCGGCCGGATACGGCGGGGCGCGATCGGCGCTCGGTGACGACTGGTAACCCCGGTTCACTCGACAGTCGGACTCGCGGCCCGGTCGGGTGCCTTTATCAGCGCCCGCTCGGAACGACGGGTATGGGACTGCTGGAGCAATTGCGAGGTGGCACGGACGACGCCGTCTGCAAGTTCGACCACGCGCAGGACGACGTCGTCTTCACGGTTTCGACGGACACCCACGCGATCGCCCACGCGATCGCCGTCTCGCCGGCCGAGTGTGACGCCCTGTCCACCCTCGTCGCCGCCGATCGCGAAGCGGGTGACCGGGAGGGGACCTTGCGGACGGCGATCGGTTCGGCGCTCGACGAATCGGACGGCGAGACCGAGGCGATCGTCGAGCGGATTCAGCGACCGCGACGCGTCGCCGCGGCCGTCTCCGAGACCTGGGACTCGCTACTGGCCGACGACCCGGACGTGGTTTACCTGCCGGTCGGCGGGGTCTCCGAACTGACCGCGTTCGTCGACGTGTGTCGCAAACGAGCCGAAAACGAGGACGACGAATTCGCCCTCCCCGACTCCTTCGAGACGGTCGCGTCGCTGCTCGTTCGGATCACGGAAACGACCGATCGGCCGGAAAACCGGGTGGTCGTCCACCGCGACAGATTGCCGACGGTGGCCGCTCAGAGCACCGACGAGAGCCCGTCGAGCGACGCGAGTTCGTAGGTCGGCTCGTGGATCGGGTTCGCCTCGCTGATGGATTCGC
>SLIS01000431.1 GCA_007135505.1 Halovivax sp. | reverse complement strand
GAGGACGTTCGCCGCGGGGACGACTGCGCTCTCCGCGTAGGCCCCGTCACAGTGGACGCCGTACCACCCGCCGAAGTCGTGACACTGGTTGGTGTCGCCGCGCCGGCAGGCGGCACACGAGCCACAGTTCAGGTAGAAGTACGCGACGACGCGGTCGCCGACGGCTACGTCGTCGACCGCCTCGCCCACCGCGTCGACCACGCCGGCGAACTCGTGACCTGGGATACGCGGCGTGAACGCGGGATCGTCGGCGAGGCCGCCCCGGATCGCGTTCTCGATCGTCCGCGTGACGCCGCAGGCCCGGACGTCGACCCGGACCTCGGACGGTCCCGGTTCGGGATCGGGCACCGTTTCGACCGTCAGCGAACCGTCCCACTCGTCGAGGACACAGGCTCTCATGGGTCGGCTATTCCACCCGGGGACGATAGTGTTTCCCCGACGTCACTCGGCATCACCCGTGTACCTCGCCGCCAGTACGTTCTCAGTCGTCTGGAACGGTGGTCTGTTCTTATGTGTAAGTCAAACGAACGTATTCGCATGGTAGAACACGTACTCGTCCCGGTCGACGAATCGGAACGATCGCGCGAAGCGCTCGCGTACGCGATGGAACAGTTCCCGAACGCCGAGTTCACGGCGCTGCACGTCCTCGAGGGCGGCCAGGGGGATCTCGGCACGTTCTCGGGGATGACCGGCGACGTGCCGGACGAGGACCGCCTGTCCGAGGCGGCCGATTCGATCCTCGAGGACGCCCGTCGACTCGCCACGGAGCACGGCGTCACCCTCCACACCGACCGCGGCCGGGGCCGGCCCGACCGTCTGATCGTTCGCTACGCCGACGAGGATGACGTCGACCTGGTCGCCATCGGCAGTCACGGTCGGGACGGCGTCGCCCGGGTCCTGCTCGGCAGCGTGGCCGAGAAGGTCGTCCGGCGATCCTCGGTTCCGGTCCTCGTGGTCCGGTAGAATTCCACGTGGTTCGGTAGAATCGCCGTCGCCGTCCGTCGTCAGTGGACGGTTTGTGCGTCGCTCCGCTCGTCATCTCTCCCCGTTGCTCGCGGTGCCGTAGTCGTCGCCTCGTTCGCTCAGGGCCCACGTTCTTCGTTACAAATCCGAAGCCTGCGTTCGCTCACGGCTCGCTACACCCGCCGGTCGCGGTTCTCGCTCACGTCGCTCGCTCGAACCGCGTCTCGCTAACGGCCGGCAAACTCGGATCGCGGTTCGGTGCGCGACCGAGCACCGCCCCGTGGAGTCCCTGGTCGTCGATCTGTCGCTGGAGCACTCGATCGAGGCGGTTGACGCCGGTCGTATCCAGTCCGTGGCGCTCCATGAGCTCCTCGAACCGCGCTTCGTCGGTGATCGACTCGAAGCGGTCGTAGAGCGCCTCGAGTTCGTCGGGGGAGCGTTCGCGGACCCACTCCCGGTCGTTGAGGCCGAGCCGGCGCCGACGCTCGTTGTCGACGACGTACTGGATGACGACCAGCGAGACGGTCGGGATCGCCCGCTGGCTTCCGAACGCCGTCAGGTCGAGTTCGGTCATGATCCCGAGGACGCGGTCGCGCTCCCAGGGCGACAGCGAGAGCGCGTTACAGAGGGCGTGGGCGATTCGGCCCTTCTCCAGGCGATGCATTCGGGCGCTGTGACCCGCCATCGCCGGATGCTGCTCGTCGTGCAGGCGGCGGACGGTCTCGCCGACGTCGTCGTCCGGTTGCTCGGCTCGGCCGATGAGCGTTGCACTCGGCGTCACCACGTCCCATCGCCGGATCCGTTCGTCCTTGACCGCGTCGAGCCGCGAGAGCGACCCGTCGCCGGGACGGGCACTCACGGGCCGCTCGCCCGCTCGTCGACGGTCGCGACGTCGCCGCAACTCGTCGGGGTCGTGTGGTTGACGATCGGCCGACGACGGTGGAGGGCCATCGGTCATCTTCTCGAACTACGTAGTAGGGATTGAAGAATGGACGGGGATCCTGACGGCGAACTGTAGCTATCGCTGGTCGCGTTGTGCCCTGGAGAACCTCACTATGAACCCTTGTCGCGAGAAGCACTTAAATGGAGACGACACCATCGATCGTCCCGTCAATTCCGGCCCGCTTTCGCTGGAGAGCGATCAACGTGGCTGCCGAAGCGAGAGATGCGAGCAACGGCACGAGGGGAAATGCGAGTCGAGGGGCAAAGCGAGCCGAGGGGAAACGCGAGTGATACGGCGAACGGCATGAGAGACAGACATGCGGTGAACGACGGTATCGTAACGCGGAATCGGGCGCCGCAGGCAGAACCGTGTTACCGGTTGAACTGGACACACGCCACGCTCACCGGTCTGGGTTCGCGTAGAACGCCTCACTATGAACCCTTATCACGAGAAGCACTTAAAGGACAGTCGGAGAAATCGGCGTGTGATCGTCGACCGTCACTCTCCGTCGACCGCTGATCTCGGTGTGCCAGCGGGCTCACGGTCCGTCGGCTCGCCCGAGACCGGTCGGCCTACTCGAAGGCCACACAGCGACAGACGCTCGATTCGCCGCCGCGGAAGCGCCACGGGAAGGTGCCGAGTTTGACGCGTTCGTTGAGCAGGGATTCGGGGACGCGGGCGTTCTCGACGTGGACGATTCCCTCCGGGAAGAGCTCGGTGTGCATCAGCTGGTAGCCCTCCGGCGGGAAGATCTCGTCGAGGTCGTCGACGCCCAGGTGGTCCGCCGCCTCCGCGGCCAGTTCCGGGCGAACGTCGCGGATGACCGTGTTCATCGGGTGGTCGGCGCTCCCGCAGTCAAGGATCAGGTACTCCAGTTCCATCTCTTTACACCAGTCGGCGAACTCCTGGTTGGGGCCGGGGTGTGCACAGAAGTAGCGGTGCGGGTCCGCCTCGTCCTGGTACCAGGCGTAGTCCTGGTAGCCGGTGTGGATGAACAGGATGTCGCCCTTCCGGACGTCACAGACGTCCTCGATCATGTCGCTCGTGTAGACGTCGTAGTCACCGACGCGATCGGAGATGTCCGCGACGACGCCGTCGCCGACGAGTTCGTCGAGGGGCATCTCCTCGATGTCCCGCCCGTGGGCGATGAAGTGCTTCTCGCCGTCGAGGTGGGTGCCGGTGTGGTTCATGAACTCGATCTTCTGGCCGTTTACCTTCTCGGTGTCCAGGCTCTTCTCGTACCACACCTTCGGGTTGTCGTAGGTCGGCCAGGCGGGCGTATCTACGGACCAGGGCTGGGTCAAGTCGTGCATTTCGTAGCCGTCGAGCATGGCCGCTACGTACAGTCCCGGGCCCTTATAGGTTCGTCACTAGATCCTCACAGGACGGCGGTAGCGGCGATATATTCCGCGTTTTCGCATTACCTCTCCCAACAACACTTATTAGGTCGGTTGCACACGAGGTACAGTATCCGAGTGACTGACCGATGATAGCGAATCCCACTCAACGACGAGGGTCGCGCGCTCGTCTTCGGAACGGCGAAGACTGCCCGTCGCTTCCCGCCCCACGTTCTTCCGTAGTTGGCCGGACCGACGGTTCGATGCCACGCCGACGGAGTACCGAAGCCGTCCGACGCGACGCGGGCGGGGTGCCATGAAGCCGGCCTCGTTCGCTTACCGGCGACCGGAGACGATCGATGATGCCGCGACGCTGCTCGCCGAACTCGAGGAGGCGGAACTGCTCGCCGGCAACCAGTCCCTCGGCATCGTGATGGCCAATCGACTGGCGACGCCCGACCACCTGGTCGACCTCGGTGGCATCGACGACCTCGCGGGGATCGACGTGACGGACGAGGCGGTTCGCATCGGCGCGATGACGACCCACCGCAGGATCGAACGATCCGACCGGTTGGCCGAGGTATGTCCGATGCTCCCCGAAGCCGCCGAACAGATCGCCGGTCCGGCGGTCCGCAACCGCGGAACGATGGGCGGCAGCGTCGGCGAGGCGGACCCGGCGGGCAACTACCCCACCGTACTGCGAGCACTCGACGGGACGATCCACCTCCGGTCGGTCGAGGAGACTCGGGCGGTCCCGGCTGCGGAGTACTTCATCGCCTACATGTTCACCGACATCCGCGAGGAGGAGCTGATCGAGGCGGTCTCGATTCCCCGCGACCCGTTCCCGGCCGACCGGACCGGAATGTCCTTCCTCGAACTGAAGCGGGCGGCCCAGACCTGGCCGACGGTCAGTGCCGCCGCCGTGATCAGGATCGACGATCCGACGGGCGCCGACCCGGTCGTCGAGGAGGCACGGATCGCGCTCGCGAACGCGGCGGACGTCCCGCTCCGGGTCGAGGCGGCGGAGTCGATACTCGAGGGAGAACCGCTATCCGATGCGGGGCTCGAGGCCGTCGCGGAGGCGGTCACCGACGCCGTTCACCCGGAAGGCGAGATGCACGCCGACCGCGAGTACAAGGAAGAAGTCGCGGGCGTCTACGCCCGACGATCGCTCGAACGGGCCTACAAGCAGGCTCAGGGACAGAGGGACGTAGCCGACAACGCGAACGCGTAATCACTCATGTTAGAATTCACTGGCGAGACGGAGATGGATCAGTCGAGAGAGGAACTCTGGCCGTACTTCACCGACACGGACGTTCTGGCGGAGTGTGCGCCGGGATGCAAGGAGATGACCCTCGAAGAACCGCACGAGATCACGGCCGTCATGGCGGTGGGCGTCGGCAGCGTCAAGCCGGAGTTCGAGGTCGATGCCGTCGTCACTCGGCTCGAGCATCCGGAGTACCTGGAACTCACGGCCGTGGGCCACGCCCCGAAGAACGAGTTCGAGATGACCGCGACGATGGAACTCCACGAGCACGAGGACGGCGCCACGACCGTCGACTGGGCGGCGACGGCCGACGTTTCCGGGACGATCGTCAGTCTCGGCAGCCGGGCACTGAAGAGCGTCACGAATCGCCTCGTGAAGAAGTACTTCACCGACATGGCGGCGATCGTCGAAGCCGACGAGGGTGCGGAGTCGGAACTCGAGGCCGCGCCGCCGGGCGAGGTCGATATCGACGCGGACGTCGACGGGGATGCGGAGGGCGACTCCGCGGGGGAGAGTGCGGAAGCGACGGACGGAGACGATTGAGTCCGGCGTCGATCGAGACCGCCTCTGACCGAGCGCAGACGGAGCTCCCTCGCGTCGATTGATCGGCCGCCTCGCGCCGATCGTTCACGTGGCATTGCTCTGTTTCGTTGCCGGGTGGGGTGGTCCGTTGCTCGGCAGCACCCTGCTCCGTTGCTCGCGGTACGCTGCTCTGGTTTCGTGGTAACGCTGGTTCGCTGCTCGGCGACGCTACTCGTCCACAACGGCTCGCTGGCTACCACCGCTGTACCCGACGTAGTGCCGGTGCCAGAAATCGCCCGACGCGTCACTCGGTATCGCGGAGCTTCCGTCGCAGGTGATCCGGCGCGACGGGGATCCGGTCGGCCGGTTCGTCCACGGCGAGTGGCTCGAGCGCCGCGTTGATCGAGGTGGCGACGGCCGCGGGGGCGTCGATCATCCCGCCCTCGCCCACCCCTTTGGCGCCGGTCTCCGTGTACGGCGAGGGCGTCTCGGTGTGTTCCATCTGGATCTCGGGGATCGTGTCGATCGACGGCAGCAGGTAGTCGAACAGGGTGATCGCCTGGGGCTGGCCGTCCTCGTCGTAGCCGAACTCCTCTAGGAGCGCGGCGCCGACGCCCTGGGCGATGCCGCCGTGGGCCTGGCCGTCGACGATCTGCGGGTTGAGCATCGTTCCGCAGTCACGAACCGTGAGAAAGCGGAGGATCTCGACCTCGCCGGTCTCGACGTCGACCTCGACGATCGG
>SLIS01000280.1 GCA_007135505.1 Halovivax sp. | reverse complement strand
GCAGCGCAGCTGCACGGCTACCTCGGTCGTGACGGCGACAGCCCATCGCAGCTGCTGGCCGATGGGCGTGACGCAGCCGTAGATGACGTCCTCGGGATACCCGCTCTCGGTGAAGTCGGTGCGGGCCTCCAGGGCCTCGAGGGGTTTCGCAGCCAGATCCTGCGCGTGCAGTTCCTCGAGCGCCCCGTTTCGCTTCCCGAAGGGCGTTCGAACGGCGTCGACGATGAAGACATCCTGCATAGATCAACCAAGGTACCGCAGCTAGTATATCCCTTCGGACGCGTTCGAAGGGGTGGGCGTGCCCCGGAGCAGTCACACCGGGACTGCTGTTCGCGTTGGACGTCCTGCCGATCTATCTGGACGTCCTGCCGATCTATCGAGTACGTGCTATCCGGGCCGCGTATTCCAAAGCGCGTGTCAACGCGTCGGTCGGAGTAGACCACGTTGCCGGACGGCGTCGAAGATGCTCCCTGGACGTCCCGGCCGGCGGGCGCGTCGGTTCCGAGGTTCGTGCCCTCGACGACCAGGTCGAGTCGGTCGCGGGAGCGTCGATTCGGGCCGGCGCCTTCGCGTGAACCCCGATCCACAAGGGATTTGCTCGTCCACCGCAGAGAGAGTGTTCAGATGCGGAACCGTTCGGTACTCGTGTTGGTCTGTTTGCTCGTCCTGTCCCTTCCAGCGATGGCAGTCGGCTCCGCGACGGGGTCTCCCGGCGTGGAGGGGGCCGCGCCTGGCCAGCACACTGCCGTCGAGAAGTCCCCGGTTTCGGTCGCAACGTTCGGGTCGTCGCCGTCGGTCGGAGGCGAAACGACCTTCCCGGCCGCCGAGTCGAACGAGGAGACGATTCGGGAGTCGCTCGTCCTCGAGCAACGACCCGAGCGGCCGGGAACCTTCGGTGCCACGGCGACGATCACGATCCCCGATACCGTTCGGGGGCTCGAGGTTTCGATCCCCGACTCGGCGACGATCGAAGAGACCGCCGGTTTCGAGCAAACGGGGTCGTCGACGCTCGAGTGGACCGGTGAGACCGATCGACCGAGCGTGACGCTGCGAGTGGACGCGAACCGGACGAGCGGGACTGACGTCCCTGCTGGAGCCGACGAATCCGGCGGCTACGAATTCGTCGAGACCGGCGAGTGGGGGATCGTGGTCGTCCCTCGGCTCTCGTACGGCTGGCAGTACGAGCGCGGGAGCGACATTACTCTCGAACGGTCCGCCACGGTCGACGGGCCCGGCGCCGTCGGGCAGTCGATCGCGGTCTTCGGGCCCGTGGACGAATACGTCTCCGACGCGGGCGCCGAAACCCACCGGCTCGTCGTTCCCGAGGCGGCCGACATGTCCGAAGAACCGGCCGCAGTGCTGGAGACCCTGGCCGACGCTGAGGCGGCGCTGCCGATCGGCGCGGCCAACGACGAGTTCTTCGTGGTCGCCGCCCCCACCGACACGGTCGAGTGGCGGTCCCGCGGCGCCCAGTACGGCGCCGACGATGCCTGGGTCCGCGACGACGCCCGGCTCGACGAACTGGGCAACGTCTGGCTTCACGAGTACGTCCACTCGCGCCAGTCCTTCGCCGGCGTCGCCGACGGGACGACCGAGGAGATGCGGTGGCTGGTCGAGGGCCAGGCCGACTACTACGCCGCATTAGTCGCCTACGACCTCGGGCTGGTCGAGTACGCGGTGTTCCGGGACTTCCTCGAGCGGGGCCAGCACTCGCCGTACGACACCGGAGTCCTCGCCGACCCGACGACGTGGGCGGATCCGGAGACGGATTACGCGCGCGGCCCGCTCGCACTGGTCGCGATCGACCGGGAGATCCGAACCGCGACTGGCAACGATCGGACGCTCGCCGACGCGATGCGGGCGCTGAACCGGGCGGACCAGCCGATTACCCTCGCCGACTTCCACGGAGCAGTCGAGGACGCGGGTGGCCCCGAGGCCCGTGCGGTCGCCGAGCGGTACGTCGAGACCGACGCGATCCCCGACACCTGGCACGAGCGGACCCATCGAACCATCTTCGACGCGCCCCGAACGGCCGTCGAGGTCACCGCCTCGGACGGGCCCTTCGCGGTCAGCGGCCCGTATCGCGAGGGCTCACTCGAGACGCTCGACGACGTCGTCCCCGGCGAGACCATCGTCCTTCCGGCGACCGTCGAGAATGTCGACGACCGAACCGGTCACTACAGCGTGTTCGCAGCGGTCGACGGTACCGTCGTCGACGAGGTTCACGGCGAACTCGAACCCGGTGAGTCAGCGAGTGCAGACCTGTCGTGGACGCCCGCGTCGGCCGGAACCTTCGACGTCCACGTCGGTGACCACCACCGGACCGTCACCGTCGATCCCCCGGCCGAGGCGACGGTAACGTCGCTGTCCGTCTCCGACCGGTCGGTCGGCGTCGGCGAGTCGGTAACGGCGACGGTCATCGTCGCCGGCGACGAGACCCGCCCGGCCACGACCGAGCTCCTGATCGCGACGCCCGACGGCGTCGTCGACGAGCGGACGATCTACCTCGGTCCCGGCGAGACGAAAACCGTCGAGACGGCGATTACGTTCCAGCAGGAGGGGCGAAACCAGATACGTGCGGGTGATCGGACGACCGTCGTCGGCGTCGGCACCGTCGCCGGGCTCGCCGTCAGCGGAGAGACCCTCATCACGTCTCTTTCAGTTGCGACGATACTCGGCGCGACCGTCGTACTGGTGGGCGGTGTCGGCGTGCTTTTGATCCGGAAACGCGGCCTGATATGACTGCTACGCTCCGATCACCCGACCAGGCGGGGGCGAAGCCACAGCCTCGAGAAGAGTTGGTTGAGCGTGGGTCTGAGCAGTACAGCAACCGAGAGTAACAGGGCGGATGCGTACGAGAAGATATATCCACCATAGATGCCGCCTGTCGGTGCCACCAGCGCAAGGATACTCACGGCAACGGTAGAAATTGTGACGAGAGCTAACGCGCCGGCGACGAGCGAACCGATTCCCATTGTGTCGGTCATCACTGCAACGAGCGCTGTAACACTGAGAACCGACGGCACGAAAAAGAAAATAGCCACTACCAATACGAAGGTATCGGTGACCCCGCTGGGAACGCCCGCGTACAGGAAGGCCGCGACGGAGGCGATAACGAAGAAAGAACCGACCAACTCCGTCGTTCTGACCATCGTTCCGAGCGTTTTCGCGTCTTCCATAGGGTCTTGGGGCGCCATCATTCAGTGTTCTCCGTTTACCAGTTTTTGGATTGTCAGGGCTCTATGGACGTGACGAAGTACGCCGGTGAACTGGTGCTCAATTTGAGTTCGTTTACACCGCCGTACGTATCGTGTGTCGTGACGTAGACAGACGGATCGGTCGGATTCCACCACGAGTTGTCGTCCGCTTCGTACCCGGTTGCCGTCTCCGCGTGACCGACAAATTGATCTTTAACGGTGTCAGCTGTCGGCGTTCTAGGAAGCGATGCGAGGCTCGCATCCATATTTCCCCAATAACAAACCAAACACGGAGCCCCCGAGTCGATTTGATCCATCACTTCCGATCGGCGGCCGTATTCGGTGAGGCTTGCATCGTACGACGAATCGTATTCTTCGATTCCGTCGGTGATATTCCAGGGCCAGGTTTCCCCATCACTATTCGTATCCATGTTATCGGCCAGTTCGTGAATTAAGTCGCACCGATTCCACGAGGGTACACCCTCATGATAACCGATTGCCATCGACGCGGCGATGGGCACACACCCATCCCAACTGCTTCCGCAGTTCGACCAGTTGGGTACTCCACTGATACTCCCGGTCGAACGGGCACTGGTTCCATACGAGAGGGTTCGGCCTCGTTCTACATGTACCTGTATGCGTCGCCACTCCGTCTCTGCACGGGAGGCAGCCCTCACGTCGGCACCATACGCCGAAATTCGATCTCGAGGAATCGGGAACTTCCGCTTGAGGTCGACGAATTTCCATTCGGTATCATCGAGGCCGCCGGCGGATTGAGCTTCGACACCGAACGCCATGGGATTCCCGTATAGGAATCGTGGTTTCTCTCCGTACTCGAGTCCTGCTACGGTTTCCGAATCTTTCGTTTCGGCAAGACGGTGCTGAGGGGCAAGTCCAGTTCCATACTGGATCACCGGTGGCATCCATGTCTGGGCTCCAATCGAAATGTGACCGACCGCGGACCTGCCGTTCCAGATCGGGAAGACCCACGCAACCGGGACGTACGTCCCATTCGCGACGGCGTAGAACAGTTCCGGGTTCCCAATCCCGTTCGGGTCGAACTGCGTAAACGCATCGCGCCGTCTTACGTGCCTAATTCGCGCTTCCGCCACCGTTCGTGCGAGTTGTTCGCGTATCGGTGGCGCGTCGGAATTCGATGCGGTTACGGCCGTCGTTGTGGGCACCAGTGCCGTCGATGCACCAATTTTCGTGAGTATGTTTCTGCGCTTCATAGCACCCACTGGAAAATATATACCTATTGTATATAAAATTATTGTTGTTCATAATAATTTAATTTATCGTATTGAATTGGCTAATTACGAGGCGGACATGCGTGGGATGGTTCGAATTCCTCAGTTATCGTAACTGATTCGATAGTTCGTCACGATTATCGTATTCCTCGAACGTCGACAAGCGGCCCAGCAGGAGCATCCTCAGCCCGAGGCGATAGAAGGAGGCGATGTGCCTTCCCAAAATAGAGACGTCCACGGGCCACAGTGGGGTCAGTTCGATGAAGCGTACCGAGACCGGGGCCCCTCTCCCCCAAGGCACTGGCTCGACGAACAGATTACGACAACTCGTCCGCCAACACGGGTGCTACCGACGCGGCGCTCGCCGGGCCCTCGATCGTGTCCGTACCGTAGACGGCTTCGACGCCGGCGCGGGCGAGGCGGGTGTAGGCCGTGCCAGTTAGTAGCGGGTGAACGCAGGTGACGAACGTGCGGGCGGCGCCGCGCCGTTCGAGGACGGCGATCGACTCGCTCATCGTCCCGCCGGTGGCGATGATGTCGTCGACGACGACCACGTCCCGGTCAGCCACGCGGACGTCGCTCGGGGCGATCTCCACGTCGGTCCCCGAGAGTCGGGTCTTCTCGAAGTAGTCGACCTGGCCCGAGCCGTACGCGTCGCGAACGGTCTCGGCGATCGAGATGGCACCTTCGTCGGGCGAGAGAAAGACCGGGTCGGCGAGGTCGCTCGGGAGCGGATCCGCGAGGACCGACGCGGCGTCGACCGCGGTGGCGGTGGGATCGAAGAAGTCACAGACGGCCTCCTCGTGTGGATTAACGGTCAGGACGCGATCGGTCCCGGTCGAGATGGCGCGGGCGACGGCGCGGGCGGAGACGGGATGGCCGGCCTCGAAGGCACGGTCCTGGCGGGCGTAGCCCATGTACGGGAGGACCGTCACGACCTCGTCGACGCCGGCTTCGCCGACGGCGTCCTGGAGCTGGAGCACTTCGAGGTGTGCGTCCGCGGAGACGGTCGAGCCGACGATCACGGCCCGATCCGGCGAGCCGTCCGCGAGGTCGTCGACCGACGCGAGTAGTTCGCCGTCCGGAAAGCGATCGACCCGTACGTCGGCGAGTGGCTCGTCCAGTTCGGCCGCGAGGCTGGCAGCGAGCGACTGCGACGAAGACCCACTGACGATCATATCGGAACCCACAGGTGGTGGGTACGAACCGTTTTCGTTTGCGCTCGGCAGCGACGGCGTTGCAACTCCCGAAGCGGCGGACGACTCGGCTAGGCCGGACGAAAAACAGTAACCCGCGACGGCCCCAGTCCGGTCGATGCAACGCACCCGGACCCG
>SLIS01000465.1 GCA_007135505.1 Halovivax sp. | reverse complement strand
GGAGGTGATCCAGTACAGCGAGGGTGGCGGCAACTGTATCGGCTTCGTGAGGTGGTGTCGCTGTCATGATCGGAGACGGTGGTGGCCGAGAGGTCACTGCGGGACTGTACTCCCGATAGAGACCACCAGCGAGGGTTCGTAACGGGATGAGAGCGTGGCCAGTAAAATGCCTACCGAAAGCGTCGTGGCCGTGTGAAATGTGCACACTGACCAGCTTCACTCGATCGTGACGGTCGGCTCCTCGACGCCCTCGTGCTTACACTCGGGACAGCGCGATGGACGGTTGAGCAGGTCGTCGAACTCGTCGAAGCCACACTCGCGGCAAGTGGGCGGCGCGACGAGGAGTGCTTCGTCGGTCGCCTCGAGACTGCGGGCGACGTGTTCGAGGTGAGAGAGGATCGTCGCGGGCGCCAGCTCGAACGATCGGGCCAGTTCCGACGGGGTAGCAGCGTCGTCCCGGAGTCGATCGGCCAGTCGACGCCGAGTCGTCTCGCTCGCTTCGGACATACGATCGATTCGTTGGCGGTCCATTTCAGGGTTTGGCCCGGCGACGAGGTCGAGAAATCTAATCCGTCGTAATCGGTCGCGCCCCCTCAATCGGCCGATTCGATCGGCCGCGTCGGTCCACACTCGTTCGTGTCGTCTTCCCGTTCGTCCGCGTCGACCCACGCCCTCCACGTCACCTCCGGCTCCTCCACGTCGACCCTCGCGTCTCGTCCGCGGATGACGAGTACCGGCGCAAATAGTGCGGCGACAGCGGTCCACCTAGAAGACACGCTTTTCAGGACTCACCTCCTAGGCGCTCACAGATGGACTCCGCGGCGCTACTCAATCTGCTCGGCAACGAGAACCGCCGGCGGATTCTTCGGCTCCTCTCGCAGAAGCCGTGTTACGTCACGGAGATTTCCGAGTACCTCGGCGTCAGCCCCAAGGCCGTCATCGAACACCTGCGAAAACTCGAGGAGGCCGGGCTGATCGAGAGTCGAACCGACGATCAGCGTCGCAAGTACTTCCACATCGCCCGAAACGTCCGACTCGAGGTCAACCTCTCGCCCTACGGATTCGCCAGCAAGAGCGCGTACCCGGCGAGCAACAACCTCGATCTGACGAACTGCAAACACCTCTCGCTCGACGTCTCGTACAAGGACGAAGCCAGCCTCGACGAGCTACTCGCCAGCCTGGAACGACTTGAACGACTCGAGAACGAGCTGTCGCTCGCCCAGCGGTGGGTCCAGGGTCGCCTCTGTGACGTACTCGACGAAATCTCTGAGTTGGTCGGGTCCGGCCCGGAGAGCCGAATCTACGCGGATCTGCTCGCGAGCATTCGGACGGAACCGAAGGGGATCGGAACGATCAGCAACGACCTCGACGCACCCCGCGACGTCGTCGCCGAACTACTGGAAGCGATGGCCGACCAGGGAATCGTCCGCCGCACCGAGCGCGGCTGGGAGCTGACCGACTCGCGCGGGATGGCCTGAGCCCGGGCGTCCGTTCTCGTCTGGGGATCGATCCGATAGAAGGGCGAGTATCCTCGCCTGACGGAGAGCCTCGTACACGCGCACCCGCCACCCCGACCCGAGAACCGTCCCGTCAACCCGAGAACCGCCCCCTCCGAAGGACCAGGCCGATCCGAGCACGTTCACCGACGAGACCGTCCCCGCTCGCTAGATCCGCCACGGCGTCGGTACCGGCGCTGTCACTCCGTTCGCGTCACTCCGTCTCGCAGGTCGCGACCGAGGTAGTAGCCGAGGAGACAGGCGACGAGTCCGGCGGTGATTCCGGCCACGACGAGCCGCCCACCGAATCCACCGGCGATCGCGACCGCGTAGTTGAACGCGGCCATGATCGCCCCGACCGCACCGCCGGCTGCCGTGACCTCGAGGTAGCGACGGCGCGACGCGAGGACGCCGACGCCGAAGGCCGTGGCGAACAGCCCGACGATCGAGCCGGCGACCGGGATCGTGAATCCGCCGCCGAGGTACCCGATGGCGAAGAGACCGCTCAGCCCGACGAAGGCCTTCGGCGAGAAGTACGCCGTCGGTGAGAGTCGGGCCGGGAGGCCGACCGACGGGGTCACGCGACCGAGCCACGTGCGACTCGAGTCCGACTCCTCGGCCGGTTCGGCGTCGGACGGGGCGGTGGCTTCGTCGAGCCCGTCTGCGTCGGTCGGGAATTCGTCGGTGGGCAGTTCGGTCGCCGCGTCGTTCGCAGGGGCGGCCTCGTCTGACGCCCCGTCGCCACCGGTCTCCGAGAGGAGTCGCTCGGTCTCGGAGAGGAGGTCCTCCGTCGACTGCGAGTCCGTGACGGTTTCCTCGTCCGAGCGATCGGTCATACGTGGTCACGTTCGAGCCGTGGCGAGATGGGTTTTTTCATTGACTGTCCGCGTTCCCGTCGATGACTCACCGGTGACGGCCCACTCGTCGGAGTCGACGGCGCTTCCCGACTGCAGGGCAGCGACGTTTCCGTCCAACTACGGACGCCAGTGGTACTATCAGCACGGCTACCGTACTGGCGGCTATGCAGCTCGGGCTGGCTCTGTTCGGCGTGGTGGCGGTCGGAATCGGTGCCGCGTCGCTGTATCTCACCCGTCATCACGTCGATCGACTCCCGCTGGATGACGGTCAGCTCGACGGGATCAGAGTCGGCGTGGCGATCGGCGCCGGCGTGTTGATAACGGTTGGCCTGTTCATGTTCGCGGCCGGACTCCTCACCTGAACCAGGTTCGGGTCGGCCGTGTCCGCCACGGCGCACCGCCGACGTTTGCCAGTGCGACGCACTGACCGTCGGAAAGGGTGGGTTCAAGTCGCCGGATCGACAAGGGTCACCTATGAATCCAGGCGACCGGATCCGCGTCGAGCAACCGGATCGCACCGTCGAGGGCGTCTGTCTCCCCTCCAGTACCACGGACCACCTCGTGGTCAAGCTCGACGGGGGATACAACGTCGGACTCGATCGCGAGTCGTCGACCGTCGAAGTCCTCGAACCGGACGTTCACGACGTAGGCGCGGGCGACGAGACGGACGAGGCGGCCTCCGAGATCGCGTTCGACGACGAGCTACCGACCATCTCGCTGCTCTCGACGGGCGGGACGATCGCCTCGACGGTCGACTACCGGACCGGGGCCGTCACCGCACAGTTCGACGCCGAGGACGTCCTGCGGGCGGTTCCGGAACTCGCCGGCCGAGCGAACTACCGCGGGCGCGTGATTTCGAACATCCTTTCGGAGAACATGGAGCCGCCGATCTGGCAGGACCTCGCCCGGGCCGTTTACGAGGAGATCGACGCCGGTGCCGACGGCGTCGTCGTCATGCACGGGACCGACACCATGCAGTACACCGCCTCGGCGCTCTCGTTCGCCCTCGAGACGCCGGTGCCGATCGTCTTCACGGGGAGTCAGCGCTCGGCCGACCGGCCGTCCTCGGACAACGTAATGAACGCGGTCTGCGCCGTCGAGGCCGCCAAGGCTGACTGTGCCGAGGTGCTCGTCTGCATGCACGCCACCGAGTCCGACGACGTCTGTGCGCTCCACCGGGGCACCCGCGTCCGGAAGAATCACACCTCTCGACGCGCCGCCTTCGAGACCGTCGGCGCAACGTCCCTGGGGACCGTCGACTACGACGCGGAGACCGTCTCGTTCGACGGCGAGTACCGCCGGCGGGGCGAGGGTGAGCTGGCTATCGACGACGAACTGGAGACCGACGTGGAGCTGATCAAGTTCACGCCCGGCATGGATCCGGCGTTTCTCGACGTCGTCGCGGGGAGCGCCGGCGTGGTCATCGAGGGAACCGGGCTCGGACACGTTCACACCGACTTCATCCCACGAATCGAGGAGCTGATCGCGGACGGAACGACCGTCGTCGTCACCAGTCAGTGTCTCGAGGGACGGGTCTGCGATCGCGTCTACGACACGGGGCGCGACCTGCTCGCTGCGGGCGCGATCGAGGCCGGTGACACGCTCCCCGAAACCGCGCTCGTGAAGCTCATGTGGGTCCTCGAACACGCCGAGGACGACGACGCGGTCGCCGAGCTAATGGAGACGTCGCTGGCCGGCGAACTGCAGGAGCGATCCGTTCCCTGGACCTGACGACGCGATCGCCGGTCGTTTCTCACCGATCGGCCCACACCGAGCCTGACCGAAAACGGATCGCCGAACACGTTTGGCGTCACACCGACGACCGAGCCACGAATACTACCACCCAGCACACAGACCGATGACCCGCACGACCGACATCGAGATCCGACGCGCAACGCACGACGACTACGACGGCGTGGCCGCGTTCACCAGCGAGCTCTGGCAGGACCGCGGCGGCGACTACCTCCACCACGTCTACCACGACTGGCTCGAGGACGAAGACGACGACCACAAGCGGACGTTCCTCGCGTCGGTCGGCGACGACGTCGCGGGTATCGTCCAGGCCGTCCTCCTCTCGCCCGACGAGGCGTGGTTCCAGGGAATGCGGGTGAATCCGGATTACCGGCGCCAGGGCGTCAGCCGACGGCTGAACGAGGCCTGCTTCGACTGGGCGTCCGAGCGCGGGGCGACCGTCGGCCGACTGATGACCTTCTCCTGGAACGTCGCCGCGCTCGGGGCCGCCCGCGCCGGTGGCTTCGATCCCGTGACCGAGTTCCGCTTCACCCACCCCGACCCGGACCCGGACGCCGACGGTCCCCACGCCGTCTCGAACGACCCGGCCGCAGCCTGGCGCTTCTGGACGACGAGCGACGCTCGCGAGGCGCTCTGTGGACTCACGCTCGACGCGACGGAATCCTGGGCCATGCGAGAACTCACGCGAGCGGACCTCGCGGCACTCGCCGACGAGACCGCGGTCTTCGCCGTCGAGGGGGACCGAGGCGTCTCCGGAATGGCCTACCGCAGCCGCGAGTATCAGCGAGAGGGAGACGACGGCGAGGTCGTCGACTGGGCCGAGTACGGCGTGGGGGCCTGGGCCGACGTCCCCTCGGCGAAGTCGCTGCTTGCCGCGATCGCTCGCGACGCGGCCGACGTCGGGGCGGACGAGACGCGCGTCCTGATCCCCGAGACGGTCGAGGCCGTCAGCGATGCCTCCTACGCCGGCGCGGACGTCTCCGACGAACCCGACTTCGTGCTGGGAATCGACCTGACTGGGTGGTGAGCGGACTCCGGTGGCGTTGCCAAGACGCCGAGGGACGGTTGACGAGGGTATCACTCGGTGACGGGTCGGCCGAGAACCGACACGGCCGATGGACAATCGGACGAAGAGATACGCCGCGTGAATTACTCCATCAGCCGCCGCTGACCGGCGGGAACAGGGCGAGTTCGTCGCCGTCCTCGACCGCCGTCTCGAGGCCGTCCTGCTGGCTGTGGATTTCCTTGCCGTTTCTGAGGACGTTGATCTGGGACCGCAACTCGCCGTCCTCGTCGAGAACTCGCTCGCGGAGGTCGTCTCGGCCCTCGAGCAGGGCGTCCAGGGCGTCTCCGACGGTCGCACCGGCCTCGACGTCGACGTTCACGTGCCGGTCGCCGGCGCGTTCGGCCAGATCGGCGAACAGCTTCCACTCCATGTGAATTCCTTCCCGCCGATTCGGGAAGTAGCTACCGCTCCGGGGCTGCTTCGGGCCCTGGTGGAGGCAGTGAGAGCGACTGGATTTATCCGTCCACCGGTGGCACTCCGGTGCATGAGCGCGGATCGTCCGCCGAAGTGGTTGCCAGCCGACTGGCAGCGACACCTGACGACGCGCGGGACGATCGCGCTCGCACTCGCGGTGGCGCTCCTGTCCGTCGCGACGGCCATCGTCAACATC
>SLIS01000324.1 GCA_007135505.1 Halovivax sp. | reverse complement strand
TTGGCGATTCGCAGATATTCTGTCACACTCAGTTGAGATCGTGTTCTCGTCTCGGCTTCTCGGTCAGTGTCTTTTCGACAGGACGCCACTGCGTGAACCAGAGGTTCACCTATTCGGGATTTCCCGGATGCTACGTCGCGTCAAGTTCAATTCACTAATCGTCTCCTGAGATGACTGATCACCATTCAGTACTGTCCCGTCGTGAAACGCGTCCCGAATATCTGGAATCTTCGCCAGCGCATACTAAGCAAATCCAAGTGTCGCAGCAGTTGCTTCGTAGCTTGCGATCAACATCGCAACCCTCCAGCCTTCAACTTCTTTTCTTAGATGGATTATTTCAGGAATTCCTGCAGTTTCGATAATATCGTCTCACCATCCAGACTCGAGTCTGTGCTTCGATCAGTTTCGTACTCTGCAAGTAGATGTTGTGTCTCTTCACGGAGCCGTTCCGGGGATTGTTTGAACGTACGTCGCGCCGGCGTCGGAATTCAATTCGGGGGGAGCCACGACGCCAACACAATGTTGAGGGCTCTCAGGGGCGGTCTGGAACTGGGTGCCTCGATTGGCTAACAGTGAGTGTGATCCGTCTGAGGCGAATCCGAGGTAGATCGCCGTTGACGAAGCCGTTATCAAGATCAACGGTATGGTCTTGGCTCTGTGCTGCAATAGATATTGAGACAAAGCTGATTCTTGGTTTCGGTTGTTCGGTCGATACGTTGCTGATTAGGTGGCTGCGTTTCTGTATGGACTCCGCGAGAAACATGATATTGCAGATCGACCGTTCCCATACTTTGTGGGTGGGCAATCTCGGGCGAGTATATGCGAATGGGTTGAGCAGTTCGGGCACTACTACAATTAGCAGAGACCGCATCAATCGCTCGATAGACGAACGCCAGTCAACGAAGGGTTGAACTCTACAGTGCAGTCAACACATGTGTCGAGCTATCGAATAGTCACCACTGGTATTATATAGACCACTTCTCATGTATGCTTATCAGCATCATGGGAGCTCAAATGGCAACTCAAGATAATCAGTCTACCCCACCATCTGAAAGGGAGCAACTGGTCCAAGTCCACTATCGTCTCGCGATTGTTACCGGTGTCACTTCGAGCAATAATCAAGAACGACCTCTCGATCTCGTCTCAGTTAACTATTTCGACGGGAATAGACATCCACAAAGTGACCAAATTTTCTGGGAGATCGAACCCGTCTTGGGGCATCTGAAAAACGCAGGACAGCCCATAGTTCCACAGTGTCAGCTGGATCAACCGAACACATATCAAGAACATCTTGACTCGGTACGGTGGACGACCCTCCAATCTATCCAACCGCTTCTTGGGACTTCCGACGATCTTAAAGACAACGAGCAGCTTCCCCGGGACTGCAAGAAGTCCTGTACGAACTCGAGCGATTACCTCTACAGCTGGCTAGACACCATCCATGAGGATCTTCCCCGGTATCCCGCACAGCGGCAAGAAGAGGAAACACACGTTTCGCCTGGGTTCGTCCACAGTGATTCCCGTTCGAACCGGCTTCTTCTTGATGGGGACTTAGATACCAACAAAGAAGCAGAGCACAGCACACGTACAGCTGAAGAGGAACAAACTGGCATAGAGCGATTGAATTGTTTCTCCGAGAACAATAATAAACATAACAAAGACCAATCAGGAGAGCGTAACAATGACTGACGAAGAACCAACCTACGTATCCAGACTCACACTTGAGAATATTGGAAAGTTCGAAGATCTCACTCTTCATATGAGCCCATTTACGCTTCTCGTTGGTCCTAACGATGCTGGGAAGACGACAGCGCTCGAAGCTTTGCAAACGGTTTGCAACCACTCCAAGTTAAATTTGGAACAAGTGCGGCGGGATAGTACACAAAGGACGAAACGGGCTTCGAACGCGTCTATTGAGGCCTTAGTCGAGAACCCAGCGGTTGACCTGGTCGACCGCTGTAACCTCAACGATGACGATCCAGCAGGACTCAAAATTGAATGGGAAGTTTCTGGAGATACTGAGGCCGACGCAAACCTGGAGTCTCCGAGCTACTACCTCAGGGAACGGGTTCCAGAAGACGAGCGACTCCACGACTGGGATTACTATGCAGACGATGAGCGGGAAATACTTGAAGAACACGGCATCGATCCAGGCAGTAATGCCGACGAGCGAAAGGAACAATACGAGGAGTTGAAGGCCAGGATACTCGAAGATCCACAGGGTACTTGTCTTGGTTGGGTTTCCTGTGGAAAACGAGAATACGGAAGTCTCGCCCCAACCATGGAGCCGATCAACGCTGAGGACGTCGACAGTCCACAGAATTTGCTCTCGAAACTACTCCGTCAGGAGACGAAATCATTCCTGCACTCGGACGAAGAGGCTGACGAACCGCGGCGGGTCGATGACCTCATCGAAATTGAAGAACAGACGACAACTGCTCTTAATGAACGACTCGAGAGCTTATCCGGTAAGATGGAGCGATATCTCCCTGGTTTAGAAGAGATTACGGTCAACCCCGAATGGGACTTCGTTAGGGGAGCTGACTTTTCCGATATCGTTCTCCGTCGCGACGGTGAACCAGTTCCCCTTCATGAATTAGGGGGTGGTACGACGGCACGATCGGCACTTTCAATGCTTGAATGGAGCACTGAGACCAATGGTGAGAAAGAATCAGTTATCCGAACAATGGACGAGCCCGACCACCGCCTCCACTTCGACGCTCAGCGGAGATTAATCAAACTCCTCCGGAACGACGTTACTGGAGAAGAGGGGTACCTCACACAATGTATCGTCTCTACCCACAGCCTAATCATGGTCGATGCAACCCCACTGCACGAAGTGGTCTACCTTCCTGACGAGGTGGATTCGGAACGAGAGAGGTCGCCGTTACTTTCGAAAAACGAAGCAAAAGCTGGGGAATTGATGGGAAACATAATGACGGGATTAGGTCTCTCAGCCAGCTGGGTGTATCTTGAACGAGCAATGATTGTCGTTGAGGGAGCGACTGAATACAAATACATTTCCGAACTCTATCACCAGGTTACTGAGACTACCCTCGTTGAAGACGGAGTACAGGTCTGGGATTGTCAAGGGTGTGGCCACATCGATAGAACTCTCGAACGTCTTCAAGAAGCTGGTCGGGCACAAACGTTCGTCATTCTCGATGCAGATGCTAAGGAACGGGAACTCACTGGCAAGGCTTTAGAGAACACTTTAGAAGCAATGTATGAAGTTGGCGGTTCGGATCCGGAACTCGTTTGGGTAGGCGATATAGAACTGGAAGATGCATGGAGAAAAGTCGATTTGGCACAGCTCGCTGAAGAACACTGGCCACGTGCAGATGAGGACGAATGGAACGCAACTCATTTTCAGTCGGTAGAAGAAGCTGCAAAACCGAGTGATGAGATTGTAAAAATTATAAGAAAAGGTTGTGCTCAGAACCTTCAAAACTGTCCCAAAGTAACTAAAGAGAACATAGGGTTGAAGATGGGACGGTCAGAAGGGGTCGAACACCCTTCTGAAGTTGTCAACCTTTTAGAACACGTCCATGAGTGCTGTAACCAGGATCAAGAGGTTCTCCCGCAATGATTACCAATCCACTCCAATTTGCCGAGTAAGTTAACGAACAGCACCTCCTCCACCAATTTGCTTTGGCTTGTCTCGCCAACGACCTGGGAGACCAATTCCAGAACAAAATCTGGGGCAATAACTTACCTCTATTCAAAGGCCCACTCGTCCCTGAGTCAAGGTTGCAAAGAGGGTTCAAGCGACAAATCTCTCGTGTGCTTTGTCTCAGCGATGTTCTCTGTGCGTTTGCGCGTACCGAGGACGTGTTTTCGGATAATAAGATCCTGAAAGGAGACTACTCTCGACGAATCTCTCCTACTCGAGAAGCTACAGAAAGTGTTCTAGGAATATGAGATCCGGCTGGCGCTCCTGTTTGGATCTAACGCGAGCGGAAAATTCATTCTCACAGTAGTATTTATATCGTAGTCGAACTCGAGGACGTCCAACCAGCCGATCCGGAGTACAAGGAACGCTTTTTGGACTAAGTACTGACCTCCTTGAGATACTCGAGACTGATGAAATAGACTCTGTGGATCTTCAAAGAGCCTCACCAGAACTGGCAGCGGCAATTTTCGACCATGGAATTCTCTTTGTTGGTGATCCGGACCACGCAACTGCCCTTCGTGACCAACTCACGGAGACAGAGTCATCTCTTTTAATTAGATAGTGCCGATTCCCCGAAATCGTTTCGTGTCTGGAATTTGAACCGGACTGGTATGACTGACGACACGGCCGGAGACGATGATGACGGGTTACCGCAGCCGAGTGAGGATGAGACTGGTTTTGATCCGAATGCGGGCTACAGTGGGATCTTTGATCAGTTAGGTGTGAACCTGAGCGTGACGCAGGATGTGAGAGCGATCGGGGAGATGGTGTCGGCGCAGCTGGCGGCGCAGATAGACGAACTGATTGATGTTGTTGAACGGTACGAGGGGGAGTTACGGACTATCGTTGACTCCACGATTATATTGGAGGAGCCAGAGGAGTATGATCCGGACGATTCCGAAGTGCATCCCCGATTGAGGTCGCTGCTATCTAGTCAATTGTATGATCTGATAGTTGAGATTGAGGGCGTGGAAGATGAGTTTCTTTCGCGGATCCATCGGAAGCTTGTGGCGGGATACGAGGCATATATGGGAAGTGTTCTTACTGAAGACGGGAGGCGTGTGGATGTCGCCCCGCGTCCTCATGAGGCGGTTTTTGTATTCATTAGTTTGCATGAGGCGTTGATGACCTGGCTGTGTATCTATGACGATGATGAGGCAGAGATGGCGGATTGGCGGGCTGTGAGATATGACGACGAACAAAAGTTAGATACGTTGAAAGATGCGTATGAGTCGTCCCATGGGTTGGCTTCTGAAGATGTGTTCAGAGACAATCTGCAGACGTTCTACGGTCATCGGTGTTTTGTGATGCACGGGAATCCGCGATCACGGTTTGATATACATCTCGCGACCGCGTCCGCGTTATTTTTTGTATTGACGTTTCAGGTGGTTCTTGAGAGGTTGGAGGAGATGGACGCACCATCGTACGGTGAGGACGACGACCCTGAGAGCACTGACTAGATAGCGATATAGATCGTACGTCCTCCTCCGCCCAGGGGCGGCCGAGTTTGCTTCAGTAAAGGTGACAGACGGGTTCTGTTAGCCCCGAACGTTCAGTCCAACTATAGAGATTTAACCCGACTTTCTCATTTGGTGATGTTATTTATAACATTCCTGCTTATATTGCTCTATAAGATAAACAAGGCAGATCTCACGGAATATATCGAGCGGTTCCAGCTACTTATCGAGGACTCGCCGCAGATGGTTGAGTAGAACATGAAAGTGAAGATCATTCAGCCTCTGATTGAGATTCTTGGGTGGGAAGTATATTCGTCCGAGGTTGATTTGGAGTACCTCAGTGTTAAATTGATTGACGAAAGCGTTCTACGAGTGTCTTTCCGCATTCAAAATTACTGGTCTACCTCGCGAGGATCCTCGATGAGTCGGTATTCGCCAGTTGGCTGGTATCGGATTTCAGCGTAGTTTCCGGCCACGAGTTGCTTCAAATTGTTCCGGATCGTCTCACGAGACCAATCAAGTTCGTTCTCGATATGGCCGATCGTAGCGCACGAACAAGGCTGCTCATTGAACCAGTCGAGAAGAGCGTTCATTGATTCGGTGTACTGGATTGCCATACGCACTGGTGCATCACCCAGTCAATTGTACATTG
>SLIS01000326.1 GCA_007135505.1 Halovivax sp. | reverse complement strand
GGATCATCAACATGAATGCCGCCACTCGAGTGAGATCGCCGGAGATCCAGACGAGCATCATGTTGTCGACCAGCCCGATGATCAATCCGCCGGCGATCGCGCCGTAGATGGAGCCGATGCCGCCCAGGATGACCGCAGCGAAGATCAGGAGCAGGAGGAACCATCCCGTGTTGAAGCTGAGCGTCTCTTGCTCCAGTACGATCAGATACCCGGCGACGCCCGTGAGTCCTGCCCCGATAACCCACGTTGCGAGAATTACCCGTTCGGTCGGAATGCCGGTGATCAGTGCCAGGTCGCGATTGTCGGCCATCGCTCTCATCGCCTTCCCCAGTTTCGTATACTGCAAGAGCACGTGTAACCCGACCATCAGTGACACGGCAGAGACGACGAGGACGAGCTGGTGAACCGCCACCGATCCGGTCCAGAAGATAATCGAGTGGTCGAACTGTGGTGAACTTCGAACGACGCCACGCGTCCGTTCCCCGTAGAAGAAGACGATGACGTAGCGCAGCGCCAGCGCTACACCGATACTTGCGATGAGCAGCGGAATCCCGCCCGCCGTTCGCATCCGGCGATAGACGAGCCGATCGATGATAAGTGCGACCGCGATGGTCGCGAGAGCGGCGACGACCAGGCCGGCAATCATCGCGATCGGTTCGCCGTAAATGTGGAGACCGAGTTCGCGAGCGGAGGTCGACCGATCGGCGTTCAAGAGTAGTCGAGAACCGATTCCAGCGGTCCCGATGCCACCGATCAGCCACGCGACCGTCCATCCAGTGAACGCGCCCGTCGTAATCAGATCACCGTGAGAGAAGTTCGCGAAACGGAGAATGCTGTACGTCATCGACAACCCGACCGCGGCGAGTCCGTACACCAGTCCGTCGACGAGTCCCCGCCAGAGGTACGTCGAAAAGGTCGAAACACCGAGATCGCCGAGCGTCACCCGTCGGACCAGATCGAGCACCATCACCAGGATACCGGCAACGAGTAGCAACCCGAATCGTTGTTCCCACGTTAAGTTCCTTGCCGCCCCACTCACACCTTCGGTGGCCATACTGGTAGTGGTATCTGTGATTGGAGTTCAAATACTTCACGCAATATGTTGGGCATTGGCTCGGTTACAAGTGACACAGTTGACGTAACTGCTCGGTTTCACGGAGGGAGTGTCTGCGTATCGAACGACGAAGGAACCAACCAGTTGCCTCATGACTCACCGTAAACTGGCACGGCGGCACCGCTCGTCACGGTCGAGGCCTCGCTACACAGAAACGCGAAGACGTCGGCGATCTCCGCCGGGTCGACCCAGGACTCGTGATCGGCATCGGGAATCATCTCCCGGTTCATGGGGGTGTCGATCACGCTCGGCATGACGCAGTTTGCCCGGACCGTTCCCAGATTCTCCGCGGCGAGCGTCTCGGTCAACAGCCGGATACCCGCTTTAGAGATCCGGTACGGTCCGTCGCCCTCGCCGCCCTCGAGCGACGAACGCGCGCTGACGTTGACGATCGCCCCGTTCGTCTCCTCGAGGTGAGAAAGCGTGTGTTTCGACGTGAGAAACGCGGTCTTCAGATTGACGTTCATCAGGAGTTCGTACTCGGAGAGGGCGGTCTCCTCGATCGGTTGGCCGCCCCGCCAGGTGCCGGCGATGTTGAGCACGTGGTCGATCCGGCCGTGATCGTCGACGACGGCCCCGATGACCCGTTCGACGTCGGCTTCGTCGGTCAAATCAGCCTGGTAGAAGTGTCCGACGTCACCCGGATCGGGTTCCGTCTCGGCCGTGTCCGGCGATTCGACGTCGATCCCGCAGACGGTCGACCCGTCCGTGGCGAATCGCTCGACGACTGCGCTACCAAGTGCACCGGCGGCGCCGGTGACGATCGTGACCGTGTCGTTGAAATCGAATTCGGCCGTTCGAGGCATGCCGACAGATAGGCGCCGCGACGGGATTAAATGCGGGGCTACGGGTGTCCGGGAGTCAACGTCGGAGAGCGAGTGGATCCGAGGACTGGACGAAGCGATCAGGCCAGCCAGTCCTCGGGCTTCGTGTCGTAGTCGACGTCGTCGGCCGCGAGGTGGGAGACGGCCGCCCACTCGACGCGTTCGGCCGTCGCTTCCGCGCCATCGTATCGCAGGCGGATCCCTCGCTCTTCCGGCGTCGGTTCTCGGTTCCGTCGTTTCGCGACCTCGACGTCGTGTTCGTCTACCTCCTTCCGAATTGTGAGGAGGTTCACTGGCCGACCCCAGAGTTCGAAGAGTCGCTCGAGGACGGCCTGGGCCTGTTCGAAGTCGAGTTCGATCCCGTTGTACTCGTGTTCCAACAGGAGTTCGCCGGCATTGTCGTAATTGCCGTCGGCGACGGTAATCGTCGGCTTCCCGAAGTTCGTAAACTGTAGCAGCAATTTTCGCTTGACGTCCTCGGGGTCCGAGCTGGCGACGTGGTACTGGCCGGTCGCTTGCGAGTACTCGTAGGTAAAGAAGTCGTTCGCCCGAATGAACTCCGGGGTGAGGAACTCGTCGAGGAACGTCACGTCGTTGTGACTCTCACGGACGTCGTACAGCCGATCCCAGCCGGCCGTGTAGGTCACGTGATCGAGTGCCTCGTCGACACTTCCGTATCGGGCGTCGTCGAAGAGATAGCGATCGATCCGTTCGAGCTGGTCTCTGGATACGCGCGAGAGGACGCCACGGTTCGACGGTTTCACCAGCGAGTACTGCCGGCGGGCCAGTCCCTCGTACGTGAGTACGCGCCAGGGGTACTGTTCGACGTCTACGTCACCCTTCCTGGCCGCCGCGAGTGCCGCATCGTCGACCCACTCGTCCGGTAGGGAATCGAGAGCGGAAAGCGTCTCCGGCGTGATGGCGGCGAGTGCTTCCGGCGGTTCCAGTCGGTCCAGCACGTCGTCGAAGTCGACGTCTTCCAGCAAAGTTCGCCAGGTGATGCCTTCGACCCTGAGGAGTTGCTCGAGGACGTCGCGCCGGTTCGTCACGTTCTCGATGTACTGCCACAGGTCCAGTCCGAGGCTGTAGGGATTGAGTCCCGGCGAGGCCAGGACGCTCGCCATGTGGTCTGCGTACTCGAGGATCTCGTCGTCACCGGCGAAGGCCTCGTCGCTCATCATCGTCGACTCCCAGAACGCGGCCCAACCCTCGTTCATCACCTTCGTCATCTTCTGCGGAGCGAAGTAGTACGCCTCCTCGCGGAGCATCTCGAGGACGTCGCGCTGCCAGTCGGTCATCTCGACGGCCCGACCCTCCTCGCGATCGTACTGTTTGCCGTGTTCGCGGACGAATCCGAGAACGTCGGACTCCGGCGTCTCCGGTTCGGCTCCACGTTCGGCCGCCGCCTCGCGGGCTTCGAGCCACTCGTCGTCGAAGACCTGCTCGGTAACTTCCGGCGAGAGGTCGAGGTCGTCGAGCTTTTCGCGAAGGTCGTCGTCGAGGTCCTCCGGGTCGGTCTCGCGGACCAGTCGCTCCCGGTAGGTCCGGTGCTGGTCGATCGTGTCCTCCAGGGTCAGCACGTGATCGATCCAGCGTTCAACCTCGCCTCGATCGACGTCTGGATCCGTCATGTACTCCTCGATCGTCCGGGCGTGGCGCTCGAGCATGGCCGCCGCGTCGACGGCGTCGGCGTCAGTTCGTCCGGCGGTAAACAGGCCGAACCACTCGTTTTTGGCGAAGAAGTCGGCGTGAGCCTCGACGTGGGTTATCACCGCCTTCTGGTCGGCCAGGGAGTTCGACTCCTGCAGGAAGGCGTGGGACGGATTGTCGTTGTTGACGATCTCGAACGCCCGGGCACCAGTGTAGCGGTCTTGCTTGCGCTGACGGTCGTACTGCATTCCCCACCGCCAGTGTGGGTACCGCTGCTGGAACCCGCCGTAGGCGATCAGTTCGTTCATCTCGTCGTAATCGACGATCCAGTAGTGTACCTGATACGGTTCCAGGCCGAGCCGCTCGGCGAGGTCCCGCGCAGCGGTGACCGGTTCCTCGAGATCGGTGGCGATTGCGCGCTTGCGTCTGCGTTCTGTATCACTCATTGGTCTCTTCCCATCGGTCGATCACCCGCAGGCGTTCGCCGCGATCGGTGATCGCTCGGTCTCGTCTCTCACTCATCGGTTTCACTTTCGGTACTGAGTATCTCGTAGATCGCGTTGGCCACGTCGTCGGGCGAGTTGACGTAGGCAACGGCGACGTCCTCCGCGTCGGTTCCGAAGTGTTTCTCCAGTTCCTCGGCGTGAGTGGCGTTGATCGCGTTGCCGCTCGGCTGGGTCTCGACGTAGGCGTGGAGGTTTGCGTCGATCTCGTCCATCATTGGAATGACGCGTTCGCTCGTGTCGTTCGAGGAGTTCTCCGAGTCGCCGGCCGCGAAGACGTACCGATTCCAGTCACTCCAGGGGTAGTCCTTCAACACGTCCGTCGCCAGCTCGTAGGCGCTCGAGATTTTCGTCCCGCCACCCGACCTGATACCGAAGAAGTTCTCGCGGTCCACCTCCCACGCCTCGGCGTCGTGGGCGATGTAGACGAACTCCGCGTTGTCGTACTTGCCGGTGAGGTACCAGTCGAGCGGGGTGAACACCCGCTCGACGAGTTCGCGCTTGGTCTCGCGCATCGATCCCGAGACGTCCCGGCTGTTGACCACGACCACGTTGCGTTCGCGCTCCTCGACGATCTCGGGGTAGCGATAGCGTTCGTCCTCCCGGCGAAGCGGCACGTGATCGATCCCGTCGCGACGGATCCGCCGCTGGACGGGTTCGCGCTCGACCCCCGATTCAACGGCCTCGATCGAGTCCCACTTGCCGCGTTGGTCGTCGACGTCCGCGTGAGCTCGCTCGATCCAGGCCATCGACACTGGCAGATGCTCCTCGCGCGCCCACTCGAAGACCTCTCGAGGGGTAATTCCCTCGACCTTGCAGACCTCGCGCAGGAAGTCCTCGTCGAAGGCCATCGCCAGTTTTCGCTTTAATCCCTCTCGAAACATCCGCTCGACGTCCAGCGTGCTGTCCGGGCCGGAACGGGTGAGGTCCGTGAACGGTCCCTCTTTCTCCTCGACGACCGTCTTGCCCTTCGGGTCGAGGTCGAGTCCGAGTTCCTCGTCGAGTTCCTGGGCGAACTCCTCGGGATCCATCTCGTAGTACTCGTGGTCACCGCCCTCCTCGCCGGGTTCGCCGTCTTCCTCGCCGTCACCCGGCTGGGGCTGGGGTTCGCCGACCGGTTGTCCGACATCGGGGGTACCGTCTTCGCCCTGGCCGACGCCGCCCCGATCACGGCGATCGTACTCGAACTCGGGTAGGGAGACGATCTTGACGGGGATCTTGATCTCGTCGGCCTGGCTCTGTCCGAGATCGCCGTACTGGATGAAGTCCGCCAGGTCCGCACGATTGTCCTCTCCCACGGTGCGGAACCGTTCGAGGTCGTCTCTCAGTCCCATTGATAGCTCACCTGGCTCATGACGTGCCGACTCGTGAGCTCTGCCGACGCGTGCGAGTAGCCGAACTCGTCGACCAATCGTTCGATCGTTGCTTCCTTCACGCGTGCCGTCTCGGTGGCACTCGGCGGGTCGTCCCAGGCTCGCGGGTCGAGGTCCGGGAAGTGTCGACGGACGTCGTCCCAGTCGTGGCGTTCCAGGACGTCCGTGAGCACCGGAATCGCCGTGAGGTCTACGTCTCGGGCCGAGAACTCCTCGTCGCGATGTTCCCAGGCGTACCGGTTCAGAGCCGTGATCACGTTCTCCTGGCGGAAGACGCGGACCTCGTCGCTCGGCTGATTTCCATCGTAGTCGGCGTCGTCGAAGCGACCGAG
>SLIS01000141.1 GCA_007135505.1 Halovivax sp. | reverse complement strand
GGAGTCGGACATGCGCCTGATACCGGACCCCGAGACGTTCGCCGTGTTGCCGTGGCGGACGAACGAACAGGGAGCCGCCGCGCGGATGATCTGTGACGTCGTCGATACCTCGACCGGCGAGGCGTTCGCCGGCGATCCGCGGACGGTCCTCAAGCACGCCCTCGATCGCGCGAACGAGATGGGCTACACCGTCAACGCGGCGCCGGAGCCCGAGTTCTTCCTCTTCGAGGAGGACGAGGAGGGGCGCGCGACGACGAAGACCAACGACGCCGGCGGCTACTTCGACGTCGCCCCGAAGGACCTCGCGAGCGACGTGCGCCGGGACATCATCTACGGCCTCGAGAACATGGGCTTCGAGATCGAAGCCAGCCACCACGAGGTCGCCGAGGGACAGCACGAGATCAACTTCGAGTACGACGACGCGCTCGCGACCGCGGACAACGTCGCCACGTTCCGCACGGTCGTCCGCGCGATCGCGGCCCAGCACGACCTCCACGCGACGTTCATGCCAAAGCCCATCGCCGAGATAAACGGCTCCGGCATGCACACGCACGTCTCGTTCTTCACCGAGGACGGCGAGAACGCCTTCCACGACGGCGACGACGAGTTCGACCTCTCCGAAACCGCTCACGCCTTCCTCGCCGGCGTGCTCGATCACGCGCCCGCGATCACGGCCATCGCCAACCCGACGGTCAACAGCTACAAGCGCCTCGTCCCGGGCTACGAGGCGCCCGTCTACGTCGCCTGGTCCGACCGCAACCGCTCGGCCCTGATCCGAAAGCCCGCCGCCCGCGTCCCCGCCGCCTCCCGCATCGAGCTTCGCTCGCCCGATCCGTCCTGTAACCCGTATCTGGCACTGGCGGCGATCATCCAGGCCGGTCTCGACGGTATCGAGCGGGAACTCGACGCGCCCGATCCGGTCCGGGAGAACATCTACGAGTTCGACGGGGCCAAGCGCGAGGAGTACGGCATCGAAACCCTGCCGACGAACCTGGGCGAGGCCGTCGACGCGCTCGAGGACGACGCGGTCGTCAGGGACGCCCTCGGCGAGCACGTCTGTGCGAAGTTCATCGAGGCCAAGCGCCAGGAGTTCGACGACTACCTCGTCTCCGTCTCCGACTGGGAACTCGACCGCTACCTCGAGACGTTCTGACCGGTCGATACTCGACCGGCCCTTCGGTACCGACGTGATCCGACTATTGCGGACGCGACCCGACGATTACCGAGTTGACCGTACGATTTCTGACGATATCCGACGAGGGCCGAGTCGACCCTTCGATCGGGCCTCTCGGCGCCGATATTCCGGGAACCGACAGGCGTCGGAAGCCGGGCGACGAGAGTCCGCCTCGGCCTCAATTTTCGGCCACCTGGCCGAGCGTCGTGGGTTCGACGGTCCCCTCGACGAATCGCGGCAGGCCGACGATCACGGCGCCCGTGAACAGCCCAACGCCGAACCAGGCGAGCACCCAGTCCGTCATCAGCAGGACGAGTGCGCACGCGGCGAGCAAGGAGAGGCCGACGAGCCAGTAGACGAGCCGGTCCGGCGAGAGCGGCGGGGCGTCCGTCGGCGGGGTCGCGCAGGTCCAGGCCAGCAGTCCGCCGATCGTGGCGCCGAACAGCGCGACGGCGTCGACCCGTCCCCCCACGACGAACGCGGCGATCGAGACGACGGCGACGGCGGCGAACACGGCGCTCGTTTCCGCGTGACGGTCGTACCGGTCGCGAACGACTCGACGGAGCGCGAGGATCCCACCCACGAATCCCGCGGCGAGTGCGACGCCGACGACGACGTCGATCGGGAAGTGCAGGCCGACGGCTACCCGTGCGACGCAAATCGCGAGGACCATCGCGGCTGCCCCGATCAGTCGTTGCCGTCGGGTTCCGACGTCCAGTTCCAGTGCGAGCATCGCCCAGACGACGGTCCCGGCCATCGCGTGTCCGCTCGGGAAGGAGGTCGAGGAGACCTCGACGAGCGGCGCGTAGACGTGCCGGAGCCCGATCGGGAGCGAGGCCGGTTCGATCGTGAGGCCCACGTCCGGCCGGTCCACCGCGAAGTAGCCCTTCGTACCGACCATGAGCGCGTATCCGCCCATCACCGTCCCGAGCCAGGGTCCAAACCGCTCACGGGAACCGACGTACAGGGCGAGGACGACCGCCGGCGCGACGAACCAGACGCTGCCGAAGTACGAGAAGAACGCCCAGACGAACGCCGTCCACTCGGGGAAGGTGTCGCGAACCGTGCGCACGGTCGCGGACTCGAACCACATCGCTGCCGGCTTTCGATTGTGTCCATATATGTTTATCGATTGACTCGATGGGAGAGCGTCCCGACAACGGCCGAAACTCCGGTTGCTCGCCAGTTACGATACCCTATCACGGCGTCGATCAGGATCGCCAGTCACCGATCCGATCGCGCAGTCTCCCTGGAAGGCCCAGGATCGAGACGGCCGTTCCGAACAGCACCAGCAGCAGGTAGACCCCGATCGTGGAGGTCCAGATGACGAACATGGCGAGGATCGCCCAGCCGGAAGAGAGGAAGTAGTAGGCGGCGATCGTCATCGCCGTGCCGTACAGCAAAACGAGATACGGGCCCCAGCCGTGGGCGTGGCCACGGCGAGTGCGTCGGCGGACGTACCGCTTCAGGTCGCCCTCGACCGCCTCGCGCGAAACCGTCCTGGCTTCTACGCCCGCCTCCAGCGACTCGATCTCCGCACGGAGTCGTTCTACCTCCTCGCGGAGGGCCGCGGTATCCGCGGCGCGGTCGCGCGTTCGGTCCGTTGCGTCCGGACGGCCGACCGCCGCGTCCCGATCAGTCGGCTCTTCGGGGCCACCGGTCGCGTCGACGGCGTCGGTCTCCGGCCCGGTCGCTGTAGGTCCCGTGGATACGTCGGAGGGGATCGACTCGTCGTCGCGGTCCGTAGCGTCCTCGGTCATCGCTCCTCGGCCGAACTGTCGAGAGCCGGGACTTTGTAGCTGCCGGTCCACTCCTGGGTCCGCGAGGACGGCGTTGACGACCGCGCCGAAGACGACCACGATCGCGCCCAGGTAGAGCCACACGAGCACGAGGAGCACCCCGCCGAGGGCGCCGTAGATCGCCGACGCCGAGGCGATCGCGGCGTAGATGGCGAACGTCCGACTCAGGACGATCCAGCCGACGGCCGCCAGCATCGTCCCCGGCAACGCCTCGCGGATCGTCACGCGCTGGGCCGGGAACACGACGTACAGCGGGAGAAACGCCGCGACGAGTGCCGGGAAGACGAGCGCCGTGACGATCAGGCTGGTACCGGGAATCGGCGCCCTGGCGATGGCGTATTCGAGGCCCGCGACGAGTCCGAGTCCGGCCGTGACCGCGCCGGCGACGACGGCCGCATCCCAGAAGTTGTCGAGTAGCGATTGCTCACCGCCGGTGCCGTAGACGATCGAAAACGCGCGATCGAGTCCCCTGAGGACGCGACTGGAGCCCCAGACGATGCCGATCGCGCCGACGACCGTCGCCCCGCGGCGTCCGGTGTCGTCGACGAGCGCCTCCGCGAGCAACTCCTGGGCGGACGGGGTGAGAAACTCCGCAGCAGCGCCCGAGAGTCGGCGGGCCAGCGCCTCACCGCCGAGGCTCGAGGCGATGCCGACCGACAGCAGCGCGATCGGAACCAACGAGAGGAAGGCATAGAAGGCGACGCCGGCCGACAGCAGCGTCAGCTGTCGGCTCCGTGCCACGTACACGGCGTCACCGACGATAGTTCTAACCGACGATCGCTCGCTCACGGGCCCACATTCGAGGTTCAGGGCCAAATAGCCGTGCAACGTTCGCACTCGGAGGGGACGGCGCGAAAGTCCGAAGTAGATGGTACGACAGTCCTGAGACGGCACGACAATCCAGGAGCGACCGAGTGCAGTCTCGGAGCAACGGTACGGTAGTCCGGATGCATCGAGAAGACAGTCCGAAAGAGATACCACGACAGGTCCAGACGACCGTCCGCGTTCGACGCGAAATCAGAATAGCCTTTGAATCGGACGGGAGAGAACTACCCGAACAATGGCCACGGACTCACCGCAGCTGGGACTCGAACCGGCCGTCCTCCGTCGCGTCGCCGGCGGGCTCGCCCTGCTCGTCGCCGTCATCCACCTCTTTCACCCGACCTACGGGTTTCCGCGGCTACTCGAGTACCTGCGACTCGGCACCCTGTACGACCCGCGGCCGCTGCTGTTTACGCTCTCGGCCGTCGCGATCATCGCCGGCGTCCTGCTGGCGTTCAACGGGGCGCCGAGACGGCCGCTCTACGTCGCCGGTATCCTCTTGATGGTGAGTTACCTCGCCGGGTACGCGGCGTGGCACACCGTGCTCGAACACGGGGCATTCTGGCCGCACATCGAGGCCCACGGCCACCACGACGCTGGCGTCTTCGAAGTCGTCGTCGATCACCTGCGAGCCGACACCTGGGAACTCGTGAGTAAAGTGAGCGAAACGGCGTTGCTGCTACTGCTCGTCGCCCTCACCGTCATCGACGACGGAGACCCGGACGACGCTGCGTGAGCGAGTGACGAGGTGGGGAGCGGGACGTGTCGGGTTCGGTGAATCACTGCCACGGGTCGGTGTTCGATCCTCGCCGCTCAGCCGAGGCCCGGAGCCGTCGCCGCCCTGATCTCGGCCACGTCGGCGTCGGTCTTGAACGTCGTCCCGCCGTAGTGGGCCGGCGCGGCCGCGTGGCCTGCCTCGCGCAGGTCGGCGAGGAACTCGTCCATCGCGTTGGCCGGGAGCGTCCACTCCTTGCACAGGCGGTGCTGGTCGTAGTGCGTCGGTTCGTCGAGTTCGCGCTCGAGCGTCTCACAGAGCACCCGGGCCCGGTCGGCGGTGCCGGCATTGTCGGGAACGCGCTCGCGGACGGTCGCGACGAAGTCCCGATCGCGGTAGGGGCCGAGCCAGACGGGACCGGCGGTGAGGAGTCGGTTGCCGCCGCAGTTGGGACAGGTCTCGAGCGGGTCGGCGATCAACCCGGGATCGCCGTGGGACCCGCCCGGGTCGGCCTCGCGATAGAGACAGTCCTCACAGTGGTGGAGAAAGCCGAGCTCGGCGAGCGTCGCGTCGGCGGCGGTCGCCCGGTGGTCGAGTTCGAGGTACGTCCGGACGTAGTGGCTGCTCGCGTGGGTGAAGATGGGCGTGACGCCCACGTCGAACCGGGCGGCGGTGCGCGCGAGTGCCGAGAGGAGGATCCGGACCCCCATCTCGGGGTGGTAGTCGGTGTTGCGCGGCACAGCCGAGTAAGAGCGGACGCCGCTCCGGAAGTGCGCGCCACAGAGCGGGGCCGTGTCGGTCGCGGTGACGCAGACGAGGTTCCTGGCGTTGGCGAACGCCGCGTCCGCGAACGGCATCGGCGTGCCGTAGGGATCCAGGTCGATCACGTCCAGCGCGGTGTCCATGTCGCGACCGCAGCCGTACATGAACGCGTTCACGTCCTCGTGCGCGACGGCGAACGCGTCGGCCACGTCGTTCCGGGCGGCGTTCTCGCGGGCGAGCGAGACGGCGGTCTCGTCCCGGTCGCAGCCGAGCGCCGTCCACCCGTCCGCGGCCGCCCGGATCCCGCGAATGCCACTCGCCGTCATCGCGTCGAGGTAGGTCCGCGCCCGCGGTTCCCGTTCCTCGCGAAACGCCCGGAGGACGGCGATCGTCAGGTCGCGGTTGAGTTCCTGGCGTGGGTTGTAAAACACCGACTCCTCGACGCCGTCCGTCGACTCGCCCGGCACCTCGAGTTCGACGCTCCCCTCCGAGACGCGCATACCCGCACTCGGCGTGCCGACGCGAAAAACCCGGTGGTCCACGGCGGGTGAAACGG
>SLIS01000005.1 GCA_007135505.1 Halovivax sp. | reverse complement strand
GTCGTCCCGAGAACGCGGATCGTCCCGGCGTAGAAGTCGACGTCGTCCCAGGTCGCACCGCTCCGCCGATCGTCCTCGGGGACGCGAAAGAGTTCGCCGCCGCGCAGTCCAGCGTGGGCGAGCAGGGCGACCATCGCGTACTCTCTGAGCCGCGCGAGCCGATCGTCGGTCCCTTCCTCGGCCTCGGTCGCCCGTGACTGGACGTGCGTTTCGAGCGTCCGTCTAGCCGCCGGCGACCAGTGCTGTGAGAGCTTCGTCTCCGACGCCTCGGGCAGCGCGTCGGCCACCGCTTTCGCCTCGGCCGGGTTCTCGTCGACGATCGATTCGTCGACACACCACGAGAGAAACGCCCGGACGACGGCGAAGTACGTGCGAGCGGTCGAGGCGGCGTACTCACCGCGATCGGTTCGGTGGGTCAATTCCCGAGCGTAGGCCGTACAGTGTGCAGTCTCGAGTTCCTGCAGGAATGTGACGCTGTACTCCCGATCGAGCCACTTCGACCACCGGGTGAGGATCGACGACGCGTTCGCGGCGTAGGTGCCCGCTCCGTCGCCCTCGCCGACGGACTTGCGGTCGAGATATCGTTCGATGACGGCCTCGAGCGGGATCACGGTGCGCTCACTCGCCGAGCCGTCGGCGAGGGATGTCGGACCGTCCGCGACCGGGCCGACCGCCGGACCGGTCGCCCCGTGAGAGCTCCGCGTCGACGTGCAAAGGGTGAATCCACTGACAGGTACCCAGTCTGGCGACACCCGTTCGTATTCAGCGGACCCATCTGTCGTCGAGAACGGACTCCACCGGTGTAAATCTGACCGTCGTGGAACGGTTACATCGTCAACATTCCAGCCGTCGACCGTGCAGCGGCCGACGTCGAGGATCCCTGGCGCTCGAAATCGTGGACGATGCTGGTCCGCCGGCGTGGGCGTCAATCGTCGGTCGAAGCCGCCGACGGTCGGTAGGTGCGGCTGATCGCCTTCCATCGACCGGTCGTGAACCGATAGTAGTTGATCGCGGCGGGAATTGCGGTCTCGGCGATGAACGCCAGGTACAGCCCGTACAGTCCAAGTGGCGTCGTGGCCCCGAGATACGCGAGTGGAATCGCACCGCCGAACATCCCGAGTGCCTGGCCGTAGAACGGCCAGCGAGTGTCGCCTGCCGCGTTCAGTGCTCCTTCGGCCGCCCCGGCGATACCCCGAACGAGGATTGCGACGCAGGCCACCTGCACGAGCGTGACGGCAACGGGGACCGAGAGCTCGGTCGGATCGTCGACGAACGCGAGCGTGATCGGTTCCGCGAAGACGAAGACGATCGTCGCCGAGAGAGCGTAGACGGCGACCGAGAAACGGATGATCTCGGAGCCGTATCGAGCGGCGGTCCGCTCGGCGCCGGTCCCGAGTTCCTGGCCGACGAGACTCGACGCGGCCAGGCTGAAACCCCAGCCGGGCGTGTTCATGAGCGCCCAAATGCGTCGCGTGACTACGTACGCGGAGGCAATGTCGGTTCCAAACATGTCCACGATCGAGAGCAGGGGGATCTCGGCCACCGTCCAGACCATGTTCCGGGCGAAGACCGGCACGCCGATCTCGACGAGCGAGCGGATGACCTCACCGTCGAGGTACGTGCCGATGGGGTCGACCGTCGCTTCCATGTCGGGGACTCCCGGAAACCGACCACGGACGAGTAATACCGCGAACGCGCCGGTGACGAGCACGTTCGCGAGGACCGTCCCCAGCGCTGCACCGACGACGCCCAGTCCGACGACGAAGATGAGGACGGCGTTGAACGCGATGTTCGCGACGGCACCGCCGGCGCGGATGACCATGGGCGTCCAGGCGTCGTCCATGCCGACGAACGTTCGGCTGCCGATTAGGTTGAGGCCCGCGAACGGCATCCCAAATGCGACGACGGCGAGGTATGCCGCCCCCAGGTCGATGACCTCGGGGTCGTCGCTGATAATCGAGATCAACTCGGTCGAGAAGACGCTGAATGCGGCCGCCAGGGGGACGCTGATGGCCACGACGAGTAGCACGCTCGATCGAATCGCCTGTCCCAGCTGATCGAACTTCTCGGCCCCGTATCGCTGGGAGACGAGCGCGATCGTTCCGCCTGCTACGCCACCGCCGACCGTGAACGCGAGACCCCAGAACGGCGCGGCGAACCCGACGCCGGCGATCGCGGCTCCGCCGACGGCGATCCCGACCATCGCGACGTCCACCGCGCTCTTCGACATTCGGGCCAGACCGGTGACGATGCGTGGCCACGCCAGGTCGGTCGTACGTCGAGCGCGTTCCCGATCGATGAGTCCCAGTCTGGCCAGTCCGAGTCCGATCCACAGGATCGTCAGCCGGATGGGGTTCGGGAGTCGCGACGCCACGAGAACCGGTCGAACCTTTTCGACCGCATTTTAAATGACTTCCCAAGCCGGCAGCGACGACTGGTTTCGATTCGTAACCATGTCAGGTACCCTCACGTTCCGTGTGACTTCGATTCACGCGGCGTGTCGCGCTCGTATACGCCCGAATGTCGACTTCGGAGACGTATTCGACCGTTCAGTAGCTACCGACCATCACGGTGAGGAAGACGGCACTGCCGATGAGCAGCAGGGCCATATTCGCCCCTCGATTGCGTGAGGCGACCAGTTTCAGGGATATAGAGGCCGACGACAGCGGCTCGAACGGTCTGATTCCCATCGGCGTGAGCCCGTCGAGGAGTACGTGTGAGGTGAGCGAGAGCGCAGCGGCACCGCCGACGGCGAGCAGACTACCCGCGGGATCGAGGCCGACGAGCGGAGCCAGGACGACCCCGGCGCCGCTCGCGATCGCCGTTACCCCGGAGACGAACCAGACCGTGTGCGTCGGTCCACGGTGGGTGATCGGCACCGCGGTGTCGACGTCTGGCAGCGGCGCACAGACGATCGTCACCAAAAGGCCGACGAGTGCCAGGGTGGTCGACGCGGTCGCAACCAGCCAGGCGTAAAACGGCGCGTAACAGAGTATCGCCGTCCCGACGTGGCCCTTCCAGTGCATATCCGGTCGTGGGCGGCAGCGATCATCAACCTGCTGCCGTCGCTTCCGTCGTTCGATCGGGATCCCAGTTGTGCAGTCGGCGAACCGACCACCTCGAACGTGGTCGAAGTCGCTATGTGTCCCTCCGTCCCAGGTACTGGTGTGACACCATCGAACTGGCAGACCTACCTCGTGACCCAGGAGTCGCTCTCCGCTGGACGGTCGACCACGGAGATCGTCTCAGGGGCGATCGACGGGGGGATCGACGCCGTCCAGCTACGTGAGAAGGATCGTCCGGCCAGGGAGCGCTACGAACTCGGGCGGATGCTCCGTGATCTGACCGCGGAAGCGTCGATCCCGTTGATCGTCAACGATCGCATCGATCTCGCCCGGGCGATCGATGCCGACGGCGTCCACCTCGGTCAATCCGACCTGCCTGTCTCAGTGGCGCGCGATCAGCTCGGACCCGACGCGATCGTGGGCTGTTCGGCCTGGCGCGTCGAGGACGCGCTTGCAGCCGAACGCGACGGCGCTGACTATCTGGGAACGGGAGCCGTTTACGGAACAAGCTCCAAAGACGTCGACCCCGAGAAAGACGGTATTGGACCGGCTGGGATCGCCGAGGTCGTCGACGCCGTCTCGATTCCGGTGATCGGTATCGGCGGTATCACCCACGACAACGCTGCGGCCGTGTTCGAGGCCGGCGCGACCGGCGTCGCCGTCATCAGCGAGATCACCGGTGCGGCCGATCCAGCGATGGCGACCCGCCGGCTCGGAGAGGTGATCACCCATGCCTGAACGGCCCGAGGTGGACGCGAACGGCCTCGACGAGGCGCTTCGAGCGATCGACGAGTCGACGCCGCTGATTCAGCACCTGACCAACCGCGTGACGATGAACGACGTCGCGCAGGTGACGTTGCACTGGGGTGGTCTGCCAGTGATGGCCGATACACCGGGCGACGCCGAAGAGATGGCCCTTGGTGCGAGCGCGATCCTGTTCAATATCGGCACCGCCTCACCCCGAGAGATCGAGACGATGATCGAGGTTGGAACGACGGCGAACGAACGTGACGTCCCCGTCGTCTTCGATCCCGTCGGCGTGGGCGCGACGCCCACCCGGGACGAGAACGCCCAGCGGCTGCTCTCCGCGGTCGACTTCGCGGCGATCAAGGGGAACTACGCCGAGGTGAGTGCGCTGGCCGGCGTCGAGGCCGAAGTGGCAGGCGTCGAGTCGATCGGCGAGTACGACGAGATCGGTGAGACGGCTCGTGCACTCGCCGAGTCGACGGGGGCAACGGTCGTCGCCTCGGGCGTGACCGACGTCGTCGCCGACGGCGACGCCGCGTACGCCCTCACCGCTGGTCACGAGCGAATGGGCGAAATCGTCGGTACCGGCTGTCTGCTCGGTGCCACCCTCGCGACGTACTGCGGGGCAGTCGACGATCCGCTCCATGCGTCGCTGTACGCGACACTAGCGTTCGGTCTCGCGGGCGAGCGAGCGGCCGAGATGCCCCACGACGGACCCGCCAGCTACCGGGTGAACTTCCTCGACAGCGTGGCGAACGTGACGCCCGACGGCGCGTCGGACCTGTCGCCCGACGATCGGTTCGAACGGATCGGTTGATGCGGGACGAACGAAGCCGTCGACGACAGGGTTTAACACGGATTCGAGTTCGAACATCGAACGAAGAACCGATGGAAGAGACGAACACCCAGTTGAGACGAGCTGGAACACGCCTCCGGACCCAGCACGAGGCCGTTATCGGGTCGATCGACGACTGCGCCGAGCGCGTGGCGACGTCGTGGGCGGACGACCGGGTCGGCGACCGGCGGCTCGTGGTCGAGCCGTTCCGGACCACCCTCGAGGATCGAGGCGTCCTGGCCGAATTGCCGACGGTACTCGCCGACGTCGTCGAACACCTCGGGTACGACCTCCCGGCGACGCCGGTCGCGGCACCTCCGTACGTCGTCGTAACCAGTCGAGGACTGTTGCTTCGCGCGACGCTCCCGCCGGGTCGGCTCGTCATTGCCGTGGAGTGCTTCGAGGTGTGTCGCGATCCCGACCCGTTTTACCGGCGGCCCGAAGGCGCTACTGTCGACGTCGAACTCGAGTGAGCGATTCACTGCCCTGACAATCCGCCGGGTGACAACCCATTCGACCCGGCAGTCCGCTGGTCGAACTGATCGATACATTTTCGAACGAACCGATCGAACGGGTTGGCCATGCACGAGCGCGCGAGCGAGTTCACCGATCGGGTTCAGGATCGCTACGGTTTCGAACCTGCCGTCGTGGAGTTCCCCGAGGGAACGAAAACGGCCGAGGCTGCAGCTGACGCAATCGGCTGCGAGACGGCCCAGATTGCGAGTTCGTTGGCGTTCAACGTCGAAGGCGAACTCGTCGTCTCGATTACCAGCGGTGCCAACCGCGTGAGCGAGGATACCCTCGCCGATACGTTCGACGCGGACCCGGAAGTCGTCGAAATGGCCGACCCGGACCGAGTCAGGGAGACGCTCGGCTGGTCGATCGGTGGCGTCCCACCGATCTGTCATGACGCCGACGTTCCGATCGCCTTGGATCGATCGTTACTTACGTACGACGAGGTATGGGCGGCCGCCGGTACGCCCTCGGCCGTCTTCCCGATTGACCCGGTGCAGTTGCACGACCTCACCGGGGCTGATCTCGTTGATTTTGACGATTGAGTGCCTTCCGACGCCGGAATCTGATTTGGCTGTCGGCACTGTCCCAACGGCGTGACAAGCGTCTCCTTCGTTCGTCGTCCGTCGAATCACTCGTCAACCGTTCTTAACAACTACGCCCCCTGTCTTATCCCGAGTTAATAACAAAACC
>SLIS01000425.1 GCA_007135505.1 Halovivax sp. | reverse complement strand
GTCGAGGTTCGTCGCGCCGACGCCGTCCGACTGGTCGCTGACCGTCGCCATCGTGTGCTTGAGTTCGACGAGGCTGCTCTGGGCCCGGTCGGCTTCTGCGGCCTCCTGACTGGACGTCACCGCGTCCATCCCGACGACGAGCACGCCGAGGGCGGTCACGCTGACCAACCCGAGAATGAGGATCCCGCCGACGAGCGGCGTCACCGCTCGTTCCCCGTCTGTCGGGTCTGTGCGGGCTGTTAGCATAGTATCGCCCCGGCCGGCAACATGGCTCCGGATACGCTCACCCGACACATTAGGCTACTGGCCATTCAGTTATATACTACAATTTGTACACGACAGTCAGGGCTGACGGAATATGTTGCGCTATGGGGCCGACGCGACCGTCCGATCGGACGTCGTCCGCCAGGTGAGGCGGGGCTCGCGGTACCCGTGGGTTCGAGCGGTCGAATCGATCCGCCGGCAGGGTACTGTCGAGGTGGCTCCTGCCGGCCGCGGCTTCGTGTCACCCGAAACGGCCGCCAGTCCTGGGGAATCCGAAGCGGCGTCTCCCGGAGGATCACTCGGTCGTCCCGAACCCGATTCGAACGCGCGCCGTCTCAGAAGGTGTCGTCGGGAACGCGTTCCGCGTTATCGTCGAGCATCCGGAGGACGGGTTCGATCTCGTGCCACGCCGGCCCTTTCACGATCGAACCGTCGTCGCGATCCCACTCGATGTAGTCCATGGCCGCGAGTTTCGGGAGGTGGTTGTGTTGCAGCTGGACGCCGTGCGCCTCGCGCGTTCGGATGTGCGCTGATTGCAGATTGTGATCTAGCAGCGCCGCGAGTACGTGTCGCCGCGTGCGATGGCTGAGTGCCTCGGCAATGCGATCGAACCCCATTGGACAGCACTAATGACGCATTCTACCCTCTTCCGGGTACTGCATGGTGGATGAGGGATATTATATGGTAACATGCCACACGAGATGCATGGTGACTTTCAACGCGGGAGCGTCGAGGCGGCCGACCGACGAACTCGTATCCCGCTCAGGGCTCCTGGGCGGGCCGAAACTCCGCTTCTCGATCGTCCGCCATCGCGATGAGCGTGTTTTCGGTGAGCGTCGCGATGGCGCGGCGCAGCCGTTCCGTAACGGCCTGATCGGAGATGTCGAGGTCATTGGCGAGTTCCTGCGTGGACATTTGGCGCGGGATCGCGTAGTAGCCGCCCTCGACCGCGCGCATTAGCGTCTCGCGCTGTGGCCCCGTCACGCCGTACCACATGCCCGCTCCCGGGCGGACCGGATTGTAAATGCGGCCGACCTCGAGGGAGACGTGGGCGTTCGAGCAGTACTCCTGGAACTCGCTCAACGTCTCGTGGGTGGGAAACCGGATCTCGAACTCCCACGTCGAGGCCGTGCCCGTGGCGCTCAGCAACTGCCCGTTCAGATCGACGATCCCCTGGAAGAAGATGTCCTGCGAGACGTCCCAATCCAGCGAGTAGAGTCGTTCGCCGGCGTGGTTGGTCACCTCAACGATGCGGCTGACCGACGGGTGGTTCGAGACCTTCCCCTCGAACGATTGCTGGACCCGTTCACTCACCGAGAAGAACGGGACCGCTCGCTCGCCGAGGGGGACCATGTTCTCGAGTTCGATCGTCCCGCCGCCTTCCAACTCGAGGATCCGACCGAGTTCGAACGCGTCGGCCGGGACCCGGAGGTGCGCGATGACGGCCATTCCTTGGTCCAGTCTGGAGGCCGAGACAGGTAAATATTGGAGGCATGGTGTACCAACGCCGAGAGAACATACATGGTGTACCATGCAAAACGGTAGGTTATGATCCACGCACGCCTCGACGTAAATCGGACCGAACTCCCTGAGGGAAGTGTAACCCTCCGGTCGGACGCGGCCGTGACGCTCCACGCGCGGCCGTGGCCATCCGTGGCTTCGGGTCGAGGATCTGCGGCCCACGTACTATGACACGCGATTTACTCCGCGACGTGACGATTACCAGCGAGGAGGAGTTCGAGGCCGTCCTCGCGGCAGCGGTCGAGACGGCCATCGAAGCCGACGTCGACGTCCGCGGCGCCTGGGAGTTTCGAACCCGCGGCTCGACGCACGACTGGGAGGTGCAGGTCGTCGAACTGGCCAGACACCTCGACGACGGAGACGAGTGACGGTCACACCGGTGGCGAGTGATGGATGCGACGCCGACACGCACCGCGTTCCTACCGAAGACACGGACACGCGGTTCGTCACCGAAGGCACGGACACGCGGTTCGTCACCGAAGGCACCGACACGAACCGCGTTCGTCCGCCGGAGACGTCAGCACGCACCGACTGTCGACCCGTCGAGAATATAATGAACGTTTATTAACGTTGGCGACCTACACGTGTGTGATTCATCGCCGGATTCCCGGACGGTACCGGCGGGACTCGCTAGCGCGCCGGCGTGAATCGGAGAGAGACGACACATGGCAACAGCAGACCACCCAGTAGTAAACGGCGTCGACGTCCCCGCGCTGGAGGGCGCCGTCGAGACGATCGGCGACGACGCCGACGTCGGCACGTTCACGTTCCGGGCGGAGACGGCGTGGACGGACGCCTTGAAGAGCGTCACGACGATCGACGCGTTCGACCAGGCGGGCGAGACGGTCGAGACGCGCGAGTTCACCATCGAGGGCGACGAACCCGAGGAGATCCTCGGCGAACGCACCGCACCGAACGCGGTGGAACTGCTCCTCGCGGCCCTCGGATCCTGTCTGAGCGTCGGCTATGCGGCCAACGCCGCCGCGATGGGCATCGAACTCGCGGATCTCCGCTTCGAGCTTGCGGGCGACTTCGACCTGCGCGGCTTCCTCGGCATCGGCGAGGACGTCCGCCCCGGCTTCGACCGGGTCCACTGCACGGTTCGCATGGACGCGGACGCCTCGGCGGACGAACTCGACGCCCTCCGCGAGCGGGTCGAATCCACCTCGCCGCTGATGGACGTCATCGCGAACACCGTCCGGCTCGAAACCGACCTGGTGGTCGACTGAGGGGGCAACGCATGGCCAACTCACTCGACGTCGACCGGCTCGAGAGCCAGGTCAAGGCGGTCTACCGGGACGTCGCCCGCCACCCCGACGAGGCGTTTCACTTCGAGATGGGCCGGCCGCTGGCCGAACGGCTCGGCTACCCGCCGGCGGACCTCGATCGCGTCCCCCGGGAGGCGATCGACTCCTTCGCCGGCGTCGGCTATCACTTCGACCTCGCCGACCTGCGGGCGGGCGACCGCGTCCTCGACCTGGGAAGCGGCTCGGGGACGGACGCCTTCGTCGCCGCGGGCCACGTCGGCGCGACCGGACGCGTCGTCGGCCTGGACATGACCGACGAGCAACTGGCGAAGGCGCGACGCCTCCGGGACGAGGCGGGCTTCGAGACCGTCTCGTTCGAGCGGGGCTACGTCGAGGACCTGCCGTTTCCGGACGGGTCGTTCGACGCCGTCGTCTCGAACGGCGTGATCAACCTCTCGGCCGAGAAGGATCGCGTCTTCGAGGAGGTGAGCCGGGTTCTCGCACCCGAGGGGCGACTGGCCCTCTCGGACATCACCAGCGAGCGGCGACTGTCCGAGGGTATCAAAGCCGACGCGGACCTGTGGGCGGCCTGTATCGGCGGCGCCGAGCAGGTCGACGACTACACGGACCTCATCGAGACGCCCGGCTTCGAACTCCTCGAGGTGCGGGAGAACCCGGCCTACGAGTTCACCTCTGACCGGGCCCAGAACGCCTGCCACGCGTACGGCGTCAAGAGCATCTCGCTCGCCGCTCGAAAGCGGTAACGTCCTTTTTCGCGTCCGCGACACCGTCCGTTCGGTTCGTCTCGGTGTCGTCCGAGAGTCGACCCGCCCGACTGTCGCCTCAGTCGTCGCCAGTGGCCTCCGATGTCGACTCGTCCCAGATGGCTCGCGACTCCTCGAGGACGGTCCGGGCCGTCTCCGCGTCGACTGGCGCGGGATCGAACGTCGCCCGCTCGTAGCCCTCGGTGATCGTCCGGAGCGCCTCGTCGCCGTCGGCGCGGTCGCGGTAGTACTCGAGGAACTCCCAGTGGGTGAAGCCCGTCGGCGCAGCGTGTCGGTGCCCGAGTTCCGCCCGAACGGCGCGGTAGGCGCGTTCGATCGCCGGTCCGGGACGGCCGGCCGCCAGCGTCGACTCGGCGTCGTCCAGGACCGCCTGCGTGACGATCGGCTCGGGACCGCCCGCTCTCGCGTCCGGCTCCGGGTCGGCGCTCGGGTCCGACTCGACCGGCTCCGGGGCGGCGGCGCCGGTCCGCCGCCGTCGGTCGTACCACCACGCCAGCGCGATCGCGACGGCGACGACGGCGAGCACGCCGGCGGCCCACCACGTCACCACGCCCGGTGCGGCGAGGCCGGCTCCCGTCCCACCGAACTCGAGCGTCGTCGCGGCCTCGCTGGCCGCGAGGCTGGTCCCGGTCCCGTCGAACGAGCCCTCGACCGTCACGTCCGACCCGTCGTCGGGGAACTCGAAGGTACCCGAGAAGGTCCCGTTGTCGGCCGTCTCGAGCGTCCCGGCGGTCGTCCCGTCGATGCGGATGTCGATCGCCTGATCGCCGACGCCCGTTTCGTTCGCCGTGAGTTCACCCTCGACGGCGAGTTGCCCGTCGCCGACGTGCGTGGCCTCGAGCGAGAGCGCCGACGGCGACTCCTCGATCGTCACCGGCGCCGTGGCCGCGGCCGCTTCGAGCGCTCGATCCTCGAACGGGAGCGAGACCCGAACCGTCGCCTCGCCCGCCTCGACGTCAGCCGGCACCGGGACCGACGCCTCGACCGTCCCGTTCGAATCGGTCTCGATCGTGTCGACGGTCGTCCCGTCGATGGCGACCTGAAGCGGGACGTCCTCGAGACTGACGTCCCCTGCCGCTAGCGTGGCTGACACCTGGAACGACTCGCCGAACGCGACCGACTCGTCACTCGCGGTCGCGTCGAGCGTCGGCTCGACCGGCTCGATCGAGACGGGGACGGTCGTCTCACTGCCGAGGTACGGCGACGCGTCCTCGGGGACGTACTCGACGGTGAGGGTCGCCGCGTCGGCCGACACGGAGATCGGCCGATAGTCGAACTCGAACGTCCCGTCGCCGTCGGTCTGGGTTTCGATCGACTGGCCGCCGATACCGAGTCGAATCGGTTCGTTCGCGACGGGCTCACCGTCGGCCGTCGTGAGCTGGCCCGTCGCCGTCAGCGGATCGAGAACGGAGATCGCTTGGTCGTCGCTGGTCACACTGAGCTGTGTCTCGTCGAACAGCTCCGATCGGATCGTCGTCTGGCGATTCTGGACGCTTTCGTTCGTCTCGTCGATCGCGTCGATCGGGTCGCTGAAGTCCTCGCCAGTGTCCGCTTCGAGCGCCTCGTAGTGGGTGCGAAGCGCCGTGCTCGAGTCGTCGAGCTGCTCGGCCAGCGCCGCGAGTTCGCGGGCGAGTTCGCGCGCCCGTTCGTCGTCGCCGGCTTCGCGGGCCGCCTCGTACTCCTCGTAGGTGTCCTCGAACGACTCCGTTGCGTTGGCCGCCTCGCGGTGTTCCTCGCCGGCGCGTTCGAACTCCTCGGCGCGCCCGTCCCGGTCGGTCTCCCCGGCGACGTCGACGTACTCGGCGAGCAGCTCCTCGAACTCCTCGTCGACGTACTGACTCGCCTGCTCGTACTCGCCCTGACTCAGGTGAACGGAACTCTGGCCGAGGCGCTCTCCGAGCTGGCGCTCGAACCAGTCGGCGAGGCCCTCGCTGTCACCCGCTTCGTCGTACTCGTCGGGATGCTGGTGTCGGACGGTTTCGTTGTCCGCAGCCGCCGCGACGCTCCCCGCAAGCGAGTGCGCCGATGGCGTCTCGTC
>SLIS01000321.1 GCA_007135505.1 Halovivax sp. | reverse complement strand
TCGGCCGGCCGATCGACGTCAACCAGCTCGAGCGAATCGCCGACGATACCGGTGGGGTGGCGCGGTGGGCGATCAAGTCGGTGCTCGCGGCTGCGGAGGTCGCCGATGAACGAGGCCACGATGGGATTGAGGCATCCGATGTCAGTGCGTCGTTCGACCGTGCGATGCGGATGATTCGGCGGGCGAACCTTCGGTCGTTGCCGGTCCCCTATCTCAGACTGTATGAACTCGTGCGTGCGATCGGGCCGGTCACCGGCGGTGAAATGAAGCGCGCGTACCTCGGGCACCAGGAAGCGATCTTCGATGGTCGCGATCGCGAGCCGGTCAGCTGGCGTCGTGCGTGGGACTACTTGAGCAAGCTCGAGGATTACGATCTGATCGACGCGAGTGGGTCGACGAACTCGAAGCTGTATGATGTCGTCGACGAAGAGTTAGAAGCACCTGTTGAGTTCGATGTGAGAGAGACTGTCGAACTGGATTAGTCAGTTGTCAGTAGCTAATTCTCGTGCGCGCTCAAGGCGATTAGCCATTTTTTCGTGTGTATCGATGCTGTTCGCAACATACCGCTCGAGGATCTCGACTTCATCTTCGTACCGCTCATCTTTGCGGTAAATAATCGCCAAATGACGATAATAGCCTCGTGGAAGACTTGAATGCCCTTTCGCATCAGCCTCAGCTTCGGCAAAATTGATGCACCACAGTAGAATCTCTTCGGCCTCATCATGGCGTTTCTCTCGTTTGAGTTGTTTGACGTCCCCAATTGCATCCGTATAGTGGTTGTACGGATGTTCACCTGCGCGATCCCACTCCCATTGCCGGCTACGGTCGACCAGTTCAGTCTCTCCCGTATCCATTTCGGCGTTGTTACTCACTGAACCATCGGAATGAGTCGCGTCTCCAGATCCGGAGAATAGCCTCGAGAGAAATTTTCGCATACTCAGTCAGCGGTAGCGGCCGTCTGGTCAGTCGAGTTTCCCTCTTCGCGCGCCTCCTCAAGTTCTTCAAACGCAAGTTCCCGAAGCCAATCAGAGATACCCGAGTAACCCTGCTTTGCCGCGAGCACACGAATCTCCTGCTTCTCGTCTTCTGTGACGTAGGTGGAGATCTGCTTGTCGCGTTTCCCGGTCATGGTACCACCATACCACTCTACCACCATAAGAATGTACCATTCTTCAGTACCATTCTAACGCAGTCGGGTTCGATACTATTATGGTGGTAAACTACTATGGTACTACCATGGCGCATCCGACGTTCAGCATGCCTGACGAAATGTTGGAAGATCTCGAAGAGCGGGTAGAAGAAGCTGGCTCTAATCGAAGTCGGTACGTGCGCGAGGCCCTTGTAGCCCGCTTTCAGGCAGAAGATGACAGTGAATGGGAAGCGCCTGAGTCCTACACTGTTGAAGTGAACGGACTCTGAGCACAGGCTACTAACTAAACTACAGTGAGCCGGGTGTCATCAGCACCCGACTCGAGTCAGAAGCACTAACGCATGGTCACGAACGTCATCCGACAATATTGTTACACGGCGGCTATAGCTTTCAGTTCGGCCGCTAAGCAACGATTACCGCGTAGTCGCTGTTTCGAAACGACGCGGGTTACTTTAGTAGGAGTTCGGGACCAACACCAGAATCAGACACTCGCGGCCACATCCGGAGCGCGCTCCAGGTACCAACTTGATCGCGCCCCGGTTGTCCGCGGGTTACAGACGACAACCATCCGGGGCAGGAATCCGCCCCGGCACATCCGTAACCATGTACACAGACGACAACCATACGGAAGACGATAACGGATCGAACACTGAACACGACGATCGCATCCCACGCGATGCCGCGGCCCTCGAGCACGACTCGCGACGGGCTGCTCGTGAGGAGATCACACGGCGTTTCGACGAGGCCGAGTCAGAGGCACGAACGGATCGACGCAAACGGCCCGTCGGAACGCTCACGCCCGCCGGTCGCTACACCATCGACGGCGACGGCGAGGATGTGTGGATCACGAGCAACTGGGCAGTCAGCGAGGAGGATGCTCGATGATCGCTGGTCAGCTAGCATTGCTCTCAGAACCAGCCGAGGAACCGCTCGAGAGCACCCACGACCAGACCAGTCGAGCCCTCGAGGTCGAAGAGACCCAGACCTACCTGGACGACGAGCTCGTCATCCAGTCGGGGACCGTCGCTGGCGAGGTCGTCAAGCAGGATGAACGAGTCCTGATCGACGGCACGACGATCGAGACCGAGATCCGAAATGTCCGTCGGAAGGTGGCCTCCAAGTTCGTCGCCGACGTCGACGGTGAGGGATGGATCCTTGCCGAGCGCACGCACACGAGTGACCTTGAGCACGAACCGGACTGGCCGTTCAACGAATTTCAACAGCTCGCCAAAGCCGAGATCGCACCGGTCCGCCTCAAGCCCTGGGAATTCGTTCGACGACAGCGCGACGAGGGTCGCGACTGGACCGTCGAGATGGCGACTCGCGAGCGAAACCTCGATGACGTCTCGATCGACTGGGGGACCGCACAGAAGTACGACGCGGTCAACGCTGACGTCGGCGTCGCGCTGACGACCCACTGGCGAGACATGTTCGTCCGGCTGGTCATCTACGCGAGCGGCTACCTTGCGATCTGGGAACCCGACGAGATGAAGCCCGAACTGCTCGGTCGCTTCCTCGACGAGGAGATCGTCCCGATCGCGACGTTTGCCGACGGGGTCGAGATCGAGGAAACGGAGGAAGCCGAACAGGTGACGATCGAGGATGAGCGGGTGGAAGCATGAGCGTCTACGAGACGAAGACCGTCCGCGTCCACGAGCCAGATCGGGGTCAGTACATGTACTTCATGCTGACTCGATTCGACGGCGAAGACCACATCCTCGGTGAAATCGGCTACACCACAGAGTACATCGACATCGCTCTGATGAGTCAGAGCGCGAATGTCCAGGTTCACGACACCGACGCCTACGCACTCGCCGACAAGTATCCGGGTGAACTCCACGGTACGATCTGGTTCGAGTTCGCCTACAACGTCGAACACGGCGGTATCTTCGATGGCCTCGAGGACGGCGATCGACTCAGTCAGGAGGACGTTGAGGAACTAATCGAGAAGGGGGTGCCGGCATGACCGCTCGCTTCGAAGTCGTCGGCGCAGTCGACCGCTCGATGGCGGAGCGACTCCACGCAGCTGATGATCTGATCCTCGTCGACGACGGCGACGACGAACTTCTGCTTGCCCAGCCAGCGGAGGGGGACGATGACTAAGTGCGCCGACTGTGGGCAGACCACTGCCCCCGGACGTCGCGTTTGTAAGGACTGCTCGATCGAGGACCGGCACGGGACGTCAGCGGATCACTTCGACACCAACGACGACGTTCACTGCTGGGTCCAGGACGTCGACGGAACATGGCACGCGTCGATTGATTTCGAAGGGACGCGTCACGTCACTGCCTGTGGTGAGGCTCTCGAGACGCCGGTCGCCGACGTCAAGCACGACCCACGATATTTCAATCAGGCACACACGTGCGAGGCCTGCGAACGGGCATTCGAGGCCGACGAAACCGAGGCAACCGTCCCGGACGGTGGTGACTTTGAACGCGCTAGCGAACTTGCGACCGATGGTGGCGCCATCGATGTCTACGAGTGGGTGCTCGAGAACGTTCACGAGTATCCTGCCGGGGCCGATGCTCGGTGGGGAAGCCGAGGGAACCTCGTTCACCAAGGCCGAAAGCTCGACGGCGTCGACAAGGCCGACGTCCAGGAGGCGATCGCCCGCGCGATCAACAACCATGATCTCCTCTCTTGGCACGGACTGTTGGCTCTCGCCAAGATCGACCGACTCCGAGAGATCGTTCGCATCGAACACGAAGAGCACGATTTTACCAGACAGATCCTCGTCGGGAAGTGTAACAAGCTGATCGCGAAGAAGAAACGGAAGCAAGCCGACGAGAGTGCTGAACGAGAGGTTGCCACGGACGGTGGCGAGAACATCGAGCGCCGCGAGACGATCACGGAATCCACGGACGGCGGCCTCCAGATCGGTGAGCAGTCGACCGTCGACGAGATCGACGACGTCTGCTCTGTCCTCGAGGCACTCCAAGACGAGGTCGACAACCCGGACGTTGAAGCAGCGCTCCGCTCGGCAACGGACCACGCCTGGCGAGCGTCCGTCCTCCAGCGGATCAATGAGAACACGGACGTCCGGATGATCGCTGACGTTGGTGGTGCTGCCACGGTTATCCACGGCCCTGATCCGGTGGACTTCGCACGTAAGCAGGACGACCGCGGTAGCATCGATCCTCGAGTGATCGGACCGCTTGTGCTGGCTGTTGGGATCGTTCTGACAGTCTTGGTTACACTCGGGATGGGGGGTCTATGAGCGTCGCACAGACACCGCGGTACGAAGATCTCGTCGTCGACGAACACTTCCCAAAGCAGTGGACCAAGCGATCGGACCGGCCACGGCTGAACCCACGCATCGCGTGGCTCGAGGCCATCCCGATCGACTATCCCAGTGCGAAGCCGCCGGCGGAGTGTGCCCGACTTCACGAGGTGACGGAGCTGATTCTGTTGGCAGAGCCCGACGGGCGGCTCGTGACCTGCATCCGGCTGAAGGACCGCCCGCGAAACGAACAGCAGTACATCCGCTCTCAGGTGAGCGATCTATGAGCACAACCGGAACGACTCCAGGATCTGACGACACAGACCCGTGGGCAGAGCTTGCCGAACACCGCGATACGCTCGAGATGATGATCGAAGAAGACGTCGCATGGGCACACCGCGCGGAGATGCTCCTCGAGCGCCTCGACAAGGAGGGATACTGATGAACATTATACCAGATGGTGCTTTACCGATCGTCGAGGAGCGCACCACTGACCTCGGGATCGTCGAGGACGTCAGCGAGTTCGAGGACGCGCCGGGCCTTCTCGGGCGGGAGTTCCGCGAGGCTCTCATTGAGTTCGTCATCGGAGTCGTCGAGTTCCGCAGCGGCCTGGGGGTCCATCGCCTGACCACACCAGACACACAGCGGTTCACTTCGCGGCGTCTCGCGACCACACCGAGTGCACTGGAGGGGAGCGATCGAATCCGCCTCTTCCTCGGAGACGTCGATTCCGTGGAGCCGGGCGAGCTCGCGATCGGAGTCTTCAGAGAACACAGAGATGTAACGGGCAGCGACTCTGCTTCCACGGACCCAGCCGTGATGCTCCTCGATGTGGGCCTGGTTCAGGTTCCTCGAGGCGAGGAATGCAGCGCTGGACTTGCGGAAGTTGGTAAGCGTGACTGGCTTCGAGACGTCAGCGCGTTCGGCGACCTCGTCGAACACCTTCGAGACCATCCGGTCGGAGATTGCCTCGGGTTTGGTGATCTTCGACCAGAGGGGTGCATCGGGATCCGACCGGTCGGGATGGGCGTCGAGCCAACGGTGGACGTGCGGGACCGAGGGGATCAGCATGACCGTCCTGCGGCCCTGCTTTCCCTCGACGGTGACCTGCAGTCCGTGGTCGTGGTCCTGGACGTCGCCGACGGTGAGACTCTTGAACTCGCCGCCGCGGAGGCCGGCATCGAACTGGAGGGAGATCATCGCCGCATCGCGTGCGTTGTAACACTCGTCGAGCATCGGCTCGATGTGTTCCTCCCACTGGAGCATGTTCCGGGGATCGGGCGTCGGATCGTAGTTGTTCGACGTTCCGGTCGGGATCCACTCGATCGACTCGGGCGGATCTTCCCCGTCAGTGACGCGCTTCGAGAAGACTCGGATCGCGCTCCGGTAGTCCCGATTGGTCTCTTCGTTGTCGTAGCGGCGGTTGATCCAGGCGACGATAGTCTCTGCAGCGTCGCGTTCCTCGAGGGAAGTTTCGAGGAGACCACCGTCGAGTTCTTCGGCCAT
>SLIS01000132.1 GCA_007135505.1 Halovivax sp. | reverse complement strand
GGAATCGGAAGCGGATCGATTCGGCTGGTTCTGTGGTAACTGCGATTCGCTCGACAACGCCATGGACGCCATGGGACGAATCGAGTGCAACGTCTGTGGCAACAAACGTAAGGCCACCCGGTGGGACGCCTCGTATCTGTAGGTGGATCGGCCCGATCTGTAGGTGTACCGACTCGACCGGAATCACAGCCGACGTGGTGTAATCTCAGCGGCCGTCTCGATACGTTCTTCCTGGTCGGGTGTCCTCGGAATCGGGTACCCTCGGAGAGGCCGTCGCAGCCGGTCACTGAACGCGTTCTACGCGACAGCTCCGCGGCCGTTCGTGTCACCGCCTACCCGGTCAGCCGGCACGATGTACGTCGAGCCTGACTCCTGATCGGTCCGGATAACAAATCCGGTCTCGGTCGTCGTCGCTTCCAGTCGCCCGGCGGTCCCCGGGCGGACCCCGTCCATGCGCTCAGTTGAACATATCGTCCGTGGATTCACGGCGACGCTCACGGCGCGAGCGATATACATGCTCTCCAGCGCGCTGTTGATGGTGTTGCTGGCACGGGTATTCCTCGACCCCGACGGATACGGACTGCTGTACTGGACCATCGGCATCCTCGCGGTGGTCCAACTCGCTGCAGACCTCGGGCTCGGCAAGTCCGCGGCCAGGTACATCGCCGAGTACGGTGAGGCGGATCCAGGTCAGATTCCACACGTGCTTCGGCGCGTAATCGGGTACAAACTGGTGATCGTGACGGTCGTCACCGCGGGGTTGCTCGTCGGCGCGCGCCCGCTCGCATCCCTGCTCGGTGAACCGGCTGCCGCTCCGTTTCTCGCTGCGGGCGTCCTCTTCGTCGCGGCGAAGTCGTTCAGCGTCTTCACCGAGATCGTCTTCCAGGGATCGAACCGGCTCGTCTACAGTGCGACGGTGCGGGCGATCGGCGGCGCGTCGCGGCTCGTCTTCGCCGTCGCATTCGTGGTACTCGGTTTCGGCGCCCTGGGTGCGTTCCTCGGCTACGTCGTGGGATACGTGATCGCGGCCGTCTTCGGACTGACGGCGATGTTCTTTCTGGTGTACGAGCGCCACGATCCCGCGCCCCGGATCGAGGACGGGCTCTCCCGGCGGCTTCTCGAGTACAGCGTCCCACTGACGGCCACCCGAGGAGCCAACGTTCTCGACAAGCAGATCGACATCGTGCTGGTGGGTATCTTCCTCAACTCTGCTGCGGTCGGGTTCTACACCCTGGCGAAGCAGATCACCGACTTCGTCCTCGCGCCGGCTGAGTCGCTCGGCTTCGTCATCTCGCCGAACTTCGGCGAAGACAAAGCGGCCGGAGATGTCGAACAGGCACGGGCGCTCTACGAGACGGCCCTGTCGAACGCTATGGCGCTGTACGTCCCGGCGGCCGTGGGCCTCGCGATCGTTGCGGAACCGCTCGTGACGCTCGTGTTCGGCGCCGACTACGCGGCTGCGGTACCAGTCCTGCAACTTCTCGCCGCGTTCGTCGTCCTCCAGGCCATCACGAACCTGACCAGCGACGGACTCGATTACCTGGGCCGCGCTCGGGAGCGTGCGATTGCGAAAGGGGGAACGTCGATCGCCAACTTCGGTCTCAACCTCGTTCTGATCCCTGCCATGGGTGTCATCGGCGCAGCGATCGCGACGGTCGTGACCCACACCATCTACGTCGCCGTCAATCTCTACGTCGTCCACGACGAACTCTCGCTTCGCGTTCGCAGACTCTCGATCGACGCGGCACGGATTTGCTCGATTTCGGCGGTAATGGCCGGGACGATCTTCGTCATGGTGCCTGAGATTACGACACTTCCGTTGCTGGCGCTCGCGATCGCGGTCGGTGGAGTGACCTGGGCGCTGCTGGCGGTCGCGAGCGGATTGATCGCGATTCGGGACGTTCGGGCCGTCCTCGGGTGATCGCCGTCCCACACGGTCTGGTTCGCCACTCGGTCGATTCAGACGCGGGACGGAGTTGCCGAGCGGATCGGTCGGATGATTTCGGTGCCCGCTTCGGGTCATCGAACTGGCACCACGAATCAGGAACCCGAGCGTTCCGTGCTGACGCGTATTACGAGGGCCGATGCGTGTAACAAGCCTTTTCGCACGCCGTAGAGTGCATAGCCGTATGAGTCACGCCGAGCCGGTATCTGTGGGTGTCCTGAGCTTACACAACAGTAAGGAAACGAAGGCGATCTGTAACGCTATCGAGGGACTCGGTCACCGTCCACAGTGGCTTCGTACCGACAACACGACGATCAGCGTCGAGGACGGCCGCGCCAGGCTCGATCCCGCGGTCGACGTCGTCGCCAACCGACTGCTACTCTCGAACACGGAGCAACCGTGTGAGGCGCTGGGGCTCGTGAACACGCTGTCGCGACTCGTCCCGACCCTCAATACGCCCGTTGCGGCGATGACGGCCCTTCACAAACTCTCGACGGGCGTTGCACTGGCTTCGCACGAGATTCCCGTCCCCGATGTCCTCCTCTCGCTCAGCAGTGACCGGCTCAACGAGGCCCGTTCCCAGTTCGGCGAGGAAGCCGTCTACAAGACCGCGATCGGAACCCACGGCGGCGGTACCTGGAAGGTCGGCGCCAACGAGCTCGTCAACGCGAAAGTCGGTAACCGGTACGCGTTTCTCCAGGAGCTGATCGAGCGAGACGACCAGCGCCACCGGGACATCAGGATCTACGTGGTCGGCGACGAGGTCGTCGGCGCGATGTATCGCTACGCACCGGATAACGACTGGCGAACCAACGTCGCACTCGGCGGTTCCGTCGAGGACGCGACCGATGACCTGCCTCAGGAAGTTCGCGACATAGCGATCCGGTCGACGGAGGCGATCGGTCTCGACTACGCTGGCGTGGACATCGTCGAGAGCGACGACGGCTGGTTCGTCCTCGAGGTAAACCCGACCGCCGGTTTCAAGGGACTCTTCGAGGCGACGGGGATCAGTCCGGCACCGCACATCGCCCGGCTCGCGATCGAGCGCGTCGGGGGCGAAGTCGACGACGATCAGGTGGACCGACTCTCCCGCGTCCTAGACGACTCCCGGCCGTCGTTTCTTCCGCCGGAGCCGATCGGCGAGGAGACGGTTCCCATGGACATCGGCTACACCGAGGAAGTAATCATCACCGGGACGCGGGGCTCGGAGTCCGTCGTCGCGAAGTCAGACACTGGCGCAAAGCGGACGAGCATCGATACCAGGCTCGCCGCCGACATCGGGGCCGGCCCCATCAAGTCGATCGCCCGGGTCAAGACGGGCAGTGCCAAACAGAGCCGAAGCCGGCCCGTCGTAGACGTCGTCGTCGGGGTCGGCGGGAACCAGCACACCGTGACGGCCAGCATCGAGGACCGGAGTCACATGGAGTATCCGGTACTGCTCGGCCGGGACATTCTCGAACACTACCGCGTCGACGTCGCCCGCCGGATCGACGGCGAAGACCGAGAGTACGCCGAGGAGTGACGTCGATCGGGATGCACCGCCGACTCACTCGCCTCCCGATTCGGTCGTCGTTTGGTGGACGGCGGGCCGCGATCCGGCGCCCAGCGTCGGACCAACGATCTTTTCTTCGCCCGACCCAATCATCCGTCGATGACCCCGGAAGCGGAGTCCGTGCTTCGAGCCGATCCCGTGCTGGGGCCCGTCGTCGACCGACGGGATCCCGAACCGCTGGACCCCGACGTCGACGAGTTCGAACGGCTGTGCGTCTCGATCATCAATCAGCAACTCTCGACGGCCAGTGCCGCGGCGGTCAGAGAGCGTGTGTTCGACGTCCTGGGCGGCTCCGTCGAACCCGACGTCGTCCTCTCGGCCGACGAGACGGCGCTGCTCGACGCCGGACTGTCCACGTCCAAGGTCGAGTACGTCCGGAACGTCGCGGAGGCTTTCGACCGGCAGGACCTCACCCGATCCGGCCTCGCCGATCACACGAACGCCGAGGTCGTCGACACCCTCACCGAGATCAGGGGCGTCGGCGAGTGGACCGCGCGGATGTACCTCATTTTCGTCCTCCAGCGACCGGACGTCCTGCCGCTCGGTGACCTGGCCGTCCGCCGCGGGATCGAGGCACTGTACAACGACGGCAAGGCGCTGACGCGAGCCGAGATGCGTGAGATTGCCGATGCCTGGAAACCGTACCGGAGCTACGGAACGCGGTACGTCTGGGCCGAGTACGAGGCCGACGACTGACGCGGCTTCGGTATCGGTCACGAACTCACCCATCGCTCGGGTGGCACAGGACTTAGGTACGCGTCGGACGCAGTTGCGCGCGTGCAACCGGTCGTCCACCTGGCCGTCGGGTACCTCTGCTGGGCGGCATACACGCGCTACGAGCGCAACGAACCGCCAGCCCAGGCGCCGACGGTGGCCGTTCTCCTCGGCGCGGCGATCCCCGACCTGATCGACAAGCCGCTGTACGCCGCTGGCGTCGTCGACGTCGGCCGGACGGTCGGTCACTCGCTGTTTTTCGTCCTGACGCTCGTAGCGGCGGTCTGGTTCGTCACGCGACGACTCGACCGAGGTCGTCTCGGGCTGGCGTTTGCCGTCGGCCTCTTCTCTCACATTGTGACCGACGTTCCGTGGCACCTCCTCTCGGGTGATTACGACGAACTGGGCTTCCTGCTCTGGCCGGTGACGCCGATGCCGGCCTACACCGGAGTCAAGCCGCTCGGGACGGTCGGCGGCGTCGAGGTGACGACCCTCTCGCTCGAGGCAATCATCCTGCTCGCCGGGATCGTCGTCTGGTGGATGGATGGCCGGCCCGGGTTCGAGCTTCCCCGGAATCGATGAGCTGGCACCGTCCACGCGCGTTCGACGCCCAGCCGGGTTCAGTTCGTCCGAAACGAGCTGTGTCAAATCGTCTCGCCCGACGGTTCACCGGGCGGCTCCGGTTCAACGTTGGCTAGTCGCATCGCGTTACCCGTCACGCCGAGGCTCATCCCCATGTCGCCGATGACGACAGCGTGAATCACCGTCACGACGCCGAACGGTGCGCCCACCGCGAGGATGGCTTTGACCGCCAGGCTGGAGTAGATGTTCTGCCGGATCACGCCGTTGGCCTGCTTCGAGAGCGCGAAGAGGTACGGAAGCCGGCTGAGATCGTCGCCCATGAGGGCCACGTCGGCCGTCTCGAGTGCCGTGTCCGTCCCGGCGGCTCCCATCGCGACGCCGACGGTGGCCGTCGCGAGTGCCGGTGCGTCGTTGATACCGTCACCGACCATGGTGACGTGGGTCGGCTCGGTCCCGTCGATGGAGCCCGCTTCCATCGACCGGATCCGGTCGAGCTTCTCCTCGGGGAGCAACTCGGCGTGATACTCGTCCACGCCGACCCGCTCGGCGATCGCTCGTGCCGTTCCCTCGTTGTCTCCGGTGAGCATGACGACCCGGATTCCTTGCTCTCGCAACTGCGAGACGGCCCACTCGGCTTCCGGCCGGACGCCGTCCGCGACGGCAATCACGCCGAGCACTCGCTCGTCCGTTCCGACGAGGATTACGCTCTTACCGTCGGATTCGAATCGGGGGACCACGCCTTCGATGACGTCGACGCAGACGCCGTCGGAACACCGCGGTTCGGCTGCCGCGTATTCCACGCCGCCGTCGGTCGCGTGTCGGTGCCGGAGGTCGAAGTCGCTTTCGTCGGTGAGAAAGCGGGGATTCCCGACGTAGTGGACCACCCCGTCGAGTTCCGCTCTGACACCACGGCCGGCCAGCGTCTCGAAGGCCTCGACGGACGGATCGGTACTCGAGAGCTCGCCGGGTACGGAGCGACTTTCACGCTCCTCGGCAGCGGCGACGATCGCGTCGGCGATCGGGTGGTCACTCCGTCGTTCGATCGCTGCCGTCCGGGCCAGCAACTCGTCCTCGCTCGTTCCGTCGAGTGCCACGACGTCGGTAACCGAGAGCTCACCGGTCGTCAGCGTTCCCGTCTTGTCGACGGCTACGACCTCGCTTTCGGCGACTGCTTCGAGGGATCGGCCGCTCTTTACGAGCACGCCGTTGCGGGCCGCACTCGTGATCCCCGAGACGACGCTGACCGGCGTGCTGATGACGAACGCGCAGGGACAGGCGATCACTAGCAGGGTCAGCCCGCGCAGGAACCAGGTGTCCCACGACCAGCCGATCAGCAGCGGTGGAAGCGTGGCGGTCGCCAGCGCGAGAACGACCACGATCGGCGTGTAGACGCTCGCGAACCGATCGACGAACTGTTCGCGGTCGGTTTTCTCGCGTTCTGCGTCCTCGACGAGGCTGACGATGCGGGCGATGGTGGATTCGTCGGCCGGACTAGTTGCCTCGACCTCGAGGTAGCCCGTCTCGAGGATCGTTCCGGCGTAGACCTCGTCACCGGAACGCCTGTCGACCGGCACGCTCTCACCGGTGACGGGCGACTGGTCGATCGCGCTCTCACCGTCGCGGACGACCCCGTCTACGGGTATCTTCTCGCCGGGTTTGACGACCACGCGATCACCGACCGCCAGATCGGTTGCCGGAACAGTCTCCGTCGATCCGTCCGCGCGCTTCACGCGAGCGGTATCCGGTGAGAGTTCCATCAGTTCGCGCAGGGAATTTCGTGCCCGATCCATCGAAAACCGCTCCAGGAGTTCGGCGATGGAGAACAGGACGGCGAGCATTGCCCCCTCGAACGGGTGGTGGGCGGCGACCGAGGCGACGATCCCGACGCTCATCAGAAAGTCGATGTCGAGACTCAGGTTCCGGGCGGAGTAGTATCCGTTTCGGAGGATCGGAGTGCCCGCGACCGCCGCCGCGAGGACGTACAGCGCGTGCGAGCCCAGATAGGTTCGTCCGGCCACCTCGAACAGGGTCGGGTTCGATTCGGGGACGAGAAATTGCAGCGCCATCCCTGCAACGACTAGAACGGCACCGACGAGCGTCCCGAATGCCCGCGGCGTTCGCCAGCTGGTTGTTCCACTGTCGATGCCGTCACCGTCGTCGATCGGCGACGCCTCGTAGCCTGCGGCCTCGATCGATCGCTGGAGTGCCCGTGTGGTTACCTCGCCACCGGAATCGCTGTCGACGGTGACCGTAACGCGCCCCGCTGTCGGCCGCGCCTCTATCCGTTCCAGCCCATCCGTTCCGTCGAGTGCGTTCTCGACCTTGGTGGCACACGACGGACAGTCCATCCCCGGAACGGCGAGTTCGAGCGTTCGACGCTCGGACGGTGTCTCGTCGCTATCGCCCTCACTCATCGAGTAGCTCTAGCTGGTCGATGGCTATACGCCTTATTTGGCACACGCCAACCAACGCCGCCAGCAGCAGAATCGGTTCGGTCACCGTGACCTGATCCGGTGTCGGCCACTATTCGGGTGCGAGCGTCGGTTCCGGGTGTCGTTCGTGACCGACGAACCCGGTCGCCAGCGCAGCTTCGGCTCGACGCAAACGGTAGGAGAGCGTCGACCGTGGGACGTCGAGCTCGTCGGCGAGTTCGTCGAGCTCGATCGCGCGTGGGGTCTCGTAGTAGCCGCGATCGACGGCGGCTTCGAGTGCCGCCCGTTGTTCGACCGGTAGTCGATCGGCTTCGACGCCGTCGGATGCTGCGGGATCGATCTCGGTCAACCGGATGACCTCCATCCCTGCGCAGGCGCCGACCTCCTCGGCGAGCTCGTCGAAGAAGCCGCTCACGGGCGTGTCGCTTCCAAGGACGATTCGCCACCGGTAGCGTCGTCCCTCCCGGTAGGTTTCGAAGAGCAGTCCTTCGCCGAGTCGTTCGAGTGCGACGTGCGGAACGGACGTACAGACCGACGTTCGATCCCAGTAGGTGTACACTATGAGTTCGTCGCGACCCCGGTGGAGGATCTGTATCTCACACTCGGTCCCACAGTCGTCACGGACCAGACAGTCCGCGCAGTACGATGCATCGCGGTACGCGGTTTCCAGCGCTTCGAGTGCTTCGCTGGAACCGGTCGCGTGGTCGACCCGCCACAGGCTCTCGGGGGTCACGTGACACGACAGGGACCGAATCGTCGTGTCGGCGTTCTCGGCGAGAACGTCCGCGACGGGGTTGGTGCCGGCGTCGTACTCGAGGGCGAAGACGATCTCTCTCATTACGACACCGTACGTGGTCGGGCGGGAAAGTTGTCTCGGCGCCCTGCGACTCGTGGTCCGACTGCTCGACGTCGATTCCCCAAAAGGAGTACCGTCCAGGCGTCGTAGGTTCGGTGTGGTTCGTTCGACACTCCGACGCACGATTCGTGATTTTTGGCAGTTCTACCGGCAGTACACGCACACGGCGGTACACACGGCGGCGACTGCCTCGCTCGCCATCTTCGGACTACTCGTCTTCGTCGATCCGTTGTTCGTTCTCGTTGCGGTCGCCTCGTACGTCGTTCCACCGATCGTGCTTTTCGCGATCGGGTGGTCCCTGGAGCCGGAACGAGAGAACGAACGTGCTTCCGGTTCGGACGCCCAACGCGATCCATTCGAATCGAGTGGTCGCCACGGTGACGGTCGGTCGGATTCGGATCCCTCGGCGGAAGCGGGCTACGACGTAGCCGACCGTGATACAGATTCCGAGGACGGGGACTCCGACACGGATAGCGACGACGGCGACGCCGACACGGATAGCGAAGAAGGCGACGCCGATACGGATAGCGAGGACGGCGACTCCGACACGGATACGTGATTCATTCGAATCAGTGTATTCTGCGTGGCCGCGAGCGTGTCCGAACGGCGTGAGGGCGCGCGAGCAGGGGAAGGGCCGGTGGGAACCAGTTCACTCACCGTGAGCGAGGTCACAGGCCGAGCGAGCGGGCCGACGACTGACCCAAAAGCCGCGCTTCGCGCGGCTGGCGGGGAAGGAGAAGGCTTTCATCGGAGTTTTCCCGAGTGCGGTCGCGCAGCGACCGCCCTTTGCGCAAAAGTCGGTCCCTAGAACGCGCCTTTCCCGAGCAGCTCTCGGGCGATGATGTTCTTCTGGATCTCCGTGGTGCCCTCGTAGATCTGGGTGATCTTGGCGTCGCGGTAGAAGCGCTCGGCGGGGAAGTCGTTGACGTAGCCGGCGCCGCCGTGGATCTGGACGCACTCGTCTGCGGCCTCGACGGCGATGCGGGAGGCGTACTCCTTGGCCATCGAGGCCAGCTTCGTGATGTTCTCGCCCTGGTCGACCTTCCAGGCGGCCTTGTAGGTGAGGTTGCGGGCGGCCTCGGTGTTGGTGGCCATGTCGGCGATCTTGTGCTGGATGGCCTGGAACTCCGAGATGGGCTGGCCGAACTGTTCGCGATCCTGGGCGTACTCGAGGGCGGCCTCGGTCGCGCCCTTGGCGATGCCGACGCCCTGGGCGGCGACGGCGGTCCGGGTCTCGTCGAAGAACTGCATCTGCTGCATGAACGCGGCGTCTTTGGTCCCGATTAGGTTATCTTCGGGGACGCGGACGTCGTCGAAGATTAGCTCGGCGGTGTCGGAAGCGCGGATGCCCAGCTTGCCGGTGATCTTGTCGGCCTCGAAGCCGTCGCGATCGGACTCGACGACGATCTGACTGAAGCCGTTGTACCGACCGTCGGCGTCGGGGTTGGTCTCACAGAGGACGACGAAGAAGTCGCCGACGGAGCCGTTGGTGATCCACATCTTGTTGCCGTTGATTACCCACTCGTCGCCGTCCTTCTCGGCGCGCGTCGAAACCGACGAGACGTCGGAACCGGTGTCGGGTTCGGAGATGGCGGCGCCGGTGATCGCCTCACCTGCCGCCACTGGCTCGAGGAAGCGTTCCTTCTGGTCTTCGGTACCGAAGTTGATGATGGATTCACACCCGAACGAGGAGGAGACGAGCGAGAGCCCGATACCGGCGTCGACGGCGAAGAGTTCCTCGACGATCATGGCGACCTCGAGCGAGCCGTAGCCGGCCCCGCCGTAGTCGATGGGGATGTGCGGGCCGAGCAGTCCCATCTCCGCTGCTTTGTCGATGATCTCGTGGGGGTACTTCTCGTCGGTGTCGTACTCTCTGGCGACGGGAGCGATTTCGTTCTCCGCGAACCGGCGAACCTCTTCACGGAGTTGTTGCTGTTCGTCGGTGAGTCGGAAGTCCATACCTGTGTGATCCGTACACATCCGTAAAGAGCTTTGTAACCTGGAGTAAACTGAATTGCTGTTTCTACGGGCGGGGAGGGAAACGTTGAAACGGGATCACGTCGCATACACGGGCATGGACCTCGAAGATATCAACACCGTCGCAGTTCTCGGTGCGGGCAACATGGGTCACGGCATCGCGGAGGTCGCGGCCCTGGCCGGCTACGACGTGACGATGCGGGACATCAAGGAGGAGTTCGTCCAGGACGGGTACGACCAGATCGAGTGGTCGCTGGACAAGCTCGCCGAACACGAGCGGATCTCCGAGGACGACGCCGATGCGGCCCTCGAGCGCATTACGCCGCTCGTGGATATGGAGGAGGCCGTCAAGGACGTCGACGTCGTCATCGAAGCCGTTCCGGAGAAGATGGACATCAAGGAGGACGTCTACCGGGAGGTCGAGGAGTACGCCCCCGATCACACCATCTTCGCCACGAACACGTCCAGCCTCTCGATTACGGCGCTGTCGGAGGTCACCGATCGGCCCGAGCAGTTCTGCGGGATGCACTTTTTCAACCCGCCCGTTCGCATGCAACTGGTCGAGGTTATCTCCGGTGCGCACTCGACGGAGGAGACTCTCGAGGCGATCGCGGACCTCGCCGACGACTTCGGGAAGTCGCCCGTGCGGGTCCACAAGGACTCGCCGGGATTCATCGTCAATCGCGTCCTCGTGCCCCTGATGAACGAAGCGGCGTGGATGGTCTACGAGGACGAGGCGACCGTCGCTGAGATCGACTCGACGGCGTCCTACGACATGGGGCTCCCGATGGGACTGTTCGAACTAACCGACCAGGTGGGATTGGACGTCGGACTACACGTCCAGGAGTACATGCACGAGACGCTCGGCGAGGCCTACAAGCCCTGTCCGATGACCGAGGAGAAGGTCGAGGCCGGCGATCTCGGCAAGAAAACCGGCGCGGGCGTGTACGACTACGAGGACGGCGAGGGCGTCCAGATACCGACCGACGAGGGTGCGGAGTGGATCGAGGACCGGCTGCTGGCGGTGATGGCCGACGAGGTCGCCCAGCTGATCGCGGACGAGGTTGCCGGGCCGGACGCGATCGACGAAGCGATGCAACTCGGTGCCGGATTCCCAACCGGACCGGCGGCGATGGCCGATGACCGTGGCCTCGACGACCTACTCGCGGCCCTGGAGGAGGCCTACGCGGAGACGGACGCGGCCCGACACGAACCCTCCGAGGCGTTCGCCGAGTTCGCCGAGGCCGGCGGCTTCTACGACGAGGACGAGGGTGACGGAGACGACGGGTACTCGTTCGACGCCATCGAGGTCGCTGTCGACGAGCGGGTCGGGCACATCGCCATCGATCGCCCCCACCGGATGAACACGATCACGACGGACATGATCGAGGAGATCGACGCGGCGCTCGATCGGCTCGTCGACGACGATGAAGTCCGTGCAGTACTCGTCACCGGAAGCGGTGACCGGGCGTTCTCGGCCGGCTTCGACGCCTCGACCGCGTCGGCGGGGAGCGGGATCGAGGCGGCGGAGCTGTCCCGACTCGGACAGCGCGTGTTCGGTCGCCTCGAGGAGATTCCGATGCCGGTGCTCGCGGCCATCGACGGGTACTGCCTCGGCGGCGGAATGGAACTGGCGACCTGCGCCGACGTGCGGATCGCCAGCGAGCGCTCCCAGTTCGGCCAACCGGAGCACAACCTGGGCCTGATTCCAGGCTGGGGCGGCACCCAGCGACTCGCCCGCATCGTCGGCGAGGGACGTGCGAAGGAGATCATCTTCACGGCGCGAAACGACTACGAGCCGGAGACGATGGCCGACTACGGATTCGTAAACGAGGTCGTCGAGACCGACGCGTTCGCGGATCGCGCGTGGGAACTCGCCCGCGACCTTGCTGCCGGCCCGCCGATCGCCATGAAGTTTACCAAACGGGCCATGGTCGCCGGTCGCGACGATATCGATGCCGGTCTCGAGGTCGAGTCGAGTTCGTTCGGTCACCTCTTTACGACTGACGATCTCTGGGAGGGGCTGGCGGCCTTCCAGTCCGATCGCGATCCCGAGTTCGAAGGCAAATAGTCGACCTACGACCCGTCGCGCTGGTCGTCGTACGCGTCTCTCCGGTCGACGGTTGCTGCTCCGGACCGGCCTCGCCACCGCGATTCTCTCTCTCTCTCTCTCTCTCTCTCTCTCGAATCTGGTGCCTACTACGAGCGAACCTTTTATACGAGCGGGAATAGCTGGTCGCGAGATTTATCACTCAGTGCTTCTAGTTTTCGCCCGTGGCTGGAATCGACGGTGATGGGTCAGGAGTGGTCAACGTATGAGTGACGAGCAATCCGCGGTTCTCGTCGTCGACGACGAGGGACGTCTCGCGGATCTCTTCGCCGCGTGGATCGAGGCCGAGTGGCCCGTCCAGATTGCCTACGATGGCGAGGAGGCCCTCGAGCGACTGTCCGATGCCGTCGAAATCGTCCTGCTCGACCGTCGAATGCCGGGACTATCGGGCGACGAGGTACTGTCTCATATCCGGGACGAGGGATACGATGCTCGGGTCGTGATGGTGACGGCCGTCGACCCCGACTTCGACATCATCGAGATGGGGTTCGACGACTACCTCGTAAAACCCGTCTCGAAAGACGAACTCCTAGAGACCATCGAGGCAGTGACGAATCGATCCGAGTACGAGTCGGAAATCCGGGAGTACTACTCGCTCGTCTCGAAAAAGGCGCTACTCGAGTCGGAGAAATCAGACCGGGAACTCGCGGACACCGAGGAGTATCAGGATCTATGTGACCGGATTTCGACGCTCGGAGCTCGCGTCGACGACACCATCTCGGAACTGTCCGCACACGACGACCTCGTCGGCGCCTTTCGGGACCTCCGGTCCGACAACTGACGCAGGCGTTCGGACGAACCGACTCCAGGGAGGGTGTGATTCGACTGTCGGTGCGGTTCGATCGTCGCTGTGACTCGACCATCGCTAGGACTTACTCGCGGCCGGTTCGCCCACAACTCGCCGTTTCCGTGGGCTCAACCGCACCTTCGCGCTCGTTCACGAATCTGTTTCGACGTCGTCACCAACCCGTCCGTGCCGGATCCTAGTAACGACTCCTACCGGTACGACTCGCTGTTTGGGCCGCTTGGGAAGCGTATTCGTCCGAATACGTCGGCGTACCCGCGATTCGAGTACTGTGATTCGATCCGATTCATATATTTTAATAACTTGGGCCCCGTTCCTTAGCACATGGCCGTAGTCAGCGTCTCGATGCCGGACGAACTGCTCGACAGACTGGATACGTTCTCCGAGGAACACGGGTATACCGGTCGGAGTGAAGTCGTCAGGGAAGCAGCGCGATCGCTTCTCGGCGAGTTCGAGGAGACCCGGCTGGAGGACCGAACCCTCATGGGGATCGTGACGGTCCTGTTCGACTACGAAACGACGAGCGTCGAAGAGCGCATGATCCAGCTGCGCCACGAGCACGAATCTCTCGTCGCGTCGAACTTCCACAGTCACGTCGGCGATCACTACTGTATGGAACTGTTCGTGCTCGAGGGGGAACTGGAAGCCATCTCGACGTTCGTTGGGAAGATTCGGGCAACTGGCGACATTCTGACCGTCGACTACTCGGTTATGCCCATCGACGACGTCGGACCCCTCACGAATCGCCACGAGTAGCTACCGGCGAAGACTTGGACCAGTTCGTATGCGCTGGATTGGGTTCGGTATCGTCGTCACTCCCTCGCGCTCGAAGAGGAAGACGGAAAGTCGTCGAGTCGAAAGGGACGAACAATGGCAGTTGCCGAGGCTGAAAAGCTGTTTCGAACCCGGCCACGGACCGTTACGATCGTGCTGACAGTCGTTGGTTACGCGCTCGTCGTCGGTACGTTCGTCCTCGACCTACCGATCTACCCGGAGCTAACGCAGACGCAGGTCACCCAGTTGACACACGCGATCGCCGTCATCAACGGTGCGACGACGGTACTACTGGTGGCCGGCTGGTACTGGATTCGACAGGACCGTGTCGAGGCCCACCGACGGGCGATGATCGGTGCGTTCTCGCTGATCCTCTTGTTTCTGGTCGTCTACCTCGTCAGGGTCGGCGGTGGTGGTGAAAAGTACTTCGTGGGACCGGATCCCGTCTACTACGCGTATCTCGTGATGCTGGGAATTCACGTCGTGCTGTCGATCGTCGCGGTCCCGGTCGTCCTCTACGCCCTCTTGCTCGGCGTGACGCACACGCCGGCCGAACTGCGGGAAACGGTTCACGCACGCGTCGGCCGCGTCGCCGCGGCAACCTGGATCCTGAGTCTCGTACTCGGCATCGTCACGTACCTCCTGCTCAATCACGTCTACGACTACACGTTCGATATCGCCCGTGTACTGTCGCACGTCTCGCCGTGATCGGTTTCCGACGGCAGTCGTGGGTTGTCGTCCTTCGATCCTCGTCCGGGTTGAGATCTGAGGCTACCGATCAGTTCGGCGCGGCTGGTCCGGCGCTCGGTCGGAACGGCACTCGAACGGGATTGCAGTGCTCGGCCGAGTGAATTGCGTCTCGACTCGGCTACAGTTCGGTACGCGGGCTACGATTCGGTCCGCGGAATCGAGCGCGCTCCGAGCCAGAACGCACCGACGGCGAGGAGGAACAGGATGAGCAGGTTGCCAAGCGCCGGGTCGAGGGTGGCGACCGTCGCATGGTCGCTGTCCGGGTACGTGACGACTCGGAGCCCGCGTGCGAAGTAGGTAAGCGGCGAGAGTTCGACGACCGGGTGGAACCACGCCGGCAGCTGCGCGAGCGTGACGAAGGTCTCCGAGAGGAAGAGCAGCGGAAGGCCGATCGCGTTGCTCGCCGCGACGGCGCCGTCCTGCGAGTCCGTGTAGCTCCCGATCATCGTGCCGACGCCACAGAAACAGACGACGCCGACGAGCACGTACGCGAGCGCCAGTGGTGAGAGGGTCACCGAGGCGCCGGTGAGAGCGAGCACGAGCGCCAGGATGAGTGCGGCTGCGATGGTGATGATGATCGCGTTGACGGCCGTCTGAGCGAGTAACCACTCCGATCGCCGAAGCGGCGTGGTCGCCAGTTTCTCGAAGCGATTACCCTCGCGGTGACGGGCGACTTCGCTCCCCATCCGCGACAGCGGCGTGAAGAGGACGACGACGGCGACGTAGCCCGCTACGTAGTAGCCGGTCGGTTCGGCGAACAGCCCGCCGCCCGTCGGGTCCGTGCTGACGAGTGCCCCGAAGATGATCACCAGGATTGCCGGGAAGAAGAACGTGAAGAACACGGCTGTTCGTCGGCGGACGAACGCCCGCCAGCCGGCACTCGCTTGTCCACGGATTCTGGTGAGACGATTCCCCACTGAATCGGTAGTTTCGTTCACGACTCGCCACCTCCAGTGGACGACCGGGCGGCGCGAGAGCGGGTCCCGATTTCGTCGGCCACTCCTACTGGACTCCATTCGCGATCGGTCGGCGCGTCTGGATCAAACCCGTCGTCTAGGTCAATCCCGCCGTCGGTCGCCGGTGGCCGTGATTCGTCGGCGGGCCGTTCCAGTCTGCCGCTCGGACCGGCCCCTCCGCCCGCACCGCTTCCCTCCCCACCGCCGGCGAGTTCGAGGTAGACGTCCTCGAGACTCGCCTCGTCCCAGCTGAGTCCGGAGTACTCGACGCCGACATCCACGAGTACGTCCACGACCGATCCGATTGCCGTGGGCTCGACGTCGTACACGACCAGTCGCGATCCGTGACGCGTCGTTCGATACGGGAGACGGTCGTCGAGTTCACCCTCGACGTCCGCTCCTCGACCCGTAGACGGTGAGGTGTCGTCTCGCTTCCCCGGTTTCGAGTCGGCGAGGTCGACGGTCAGCCGGCTCTGCGCGGCGTGTTCACGGATCAGTTCGTCCGGCGGGCCGCTGTCGAGAACGACGCCGTCGGCGAGTAATCCGACGCGGTCGGCCAGGCGTTCTGCCTCGGCCATGTCGTGGGTCGTCAACAGCACTGTCGTCCCGTCGTCGGCGAGTCCTTCGATCAGGCGCCAGATCGTTCGCCGACCGGCCGGATCGATCCCCGTGGTGGGTTCGTCGAGAACGAGGACGTCGGGATCGTTGAGAAGCGTACTCCCCACGCAGAGTCTGCGCTGCTGTCCACCGGAGAGGTTCTCGTACCAGGTATCCCCGGCCGCTTCCAGACCGACCGCCTCGAGCACCGTCTCCGGGTCTCGCGCGGTCGGATAGAGGGAGGCGTAGTAGGTGAGCAGTTCACGAGCCGAGAGGCGGGCCGGCGGGGAGAACGACTGGGGAAGCACGCCAATGGCGGCCGCGTCCGTGCGCTCCGGATGCGCGCCGAGTAGTGTCACAGTGCCGGCGTCGGGCGGGGCAGTGCCCGTTATCGCCCGTACGAGCGTCGTCTTGCCGGCGCCATTCGGTCCGATGAGGCCGAAGATCTCGCCGGCGTCGATCGAGAGCGAGACGCCCGCCAGTGCGACCGTCTCCCCGTAGCGTTTTTCGACACCGTCGGCCTCGACGACCGGAGCCATACGCGTAATCGTATCGGATCCGACGGCGTAAGGGGTTCGGTTTCCACGCCGACCGACCCCACCCGTCGCGACCGTTGAACCGACGTCGCCGTGCAGGCCAAATCGACTTTGGCAGGGACGTGGTCCTCTCGCTACTACTATGGTGTCCGTTGGATACACACTTTCGAGCGAGGAACACGATCCGAACGACATCGTCGAGTACGCGCGCCGGGCGGAGTCGGTCGGCTTCGACTTCGTCTCGATCTCCGATCACTTCCACCCGTGGGTCAGGGCCCAGGGCGAGTCTCCCTTCGTCTGGTCGACCCTGGGAGCCATTGCGGCGGTGACCGACGAGATCGACGTCGGTGTCGGCGTCACGTGCCCGACGATCAGGATCCACCCGGTGAACGTCGCACAGGCGGTCGCGACTGTCGACGTCATGTTCGGCGATCGGTTCACGTTCGGCGTGGGCACCGGCGAGAACCTGAACGAGCACGTCGTCGGGGAACGCTGGCCGGAGCACGCCGTTCGCCTCGAGATGTTGGAGGAGTCGATGGCCCTGATGCAGGAGCTCTGGACCGGCAATAACACCAGCCATCGCGGCGAGCACTACACCGTCGAGAACGCCAAACTATTCACGGTTCCCGACGAGCAGCCGACGACCATCGTGAGCGCCTTCGGCACACAGACCGCCGAGTGGGCCGCAGATCACGGGGACGGTCTCTGGTGCTCCGGACCGCAGGGTGAAATCGTAGACGCCTACGAGGCCGCCGGTGGGGGTGGCCCGCGATACACCCAACTTCACGGCTGCTACGCTGAAAGCGAGGACGAGGCCGTCGATACCGTCTACGAAATCTGGCCGAACGGCTCGCTTCCGGGTGAACTGGCCCAGGAGCTCCCGAGTCCGAGACACTTCGAGCAGGCGGCGTCGATGGTCGAACGCGAGGCCGTCGCTGCGTCGGCGACGATCACGGAACCCGACCCCGAGCGATGGATCGAATCCTTCGAGGAGGCGGTCGAGGCCGGGTACGATCACGTCTACTTCCACCAGATCGGCCCCGACCAGGACGCGTTCTTCGAGTTCTTTGCGGACGAACTGGCCGGAGAACTCGCCTGACTGTGTGGCCCTGTCGGTCGAACTGCCACCGATATTCGCGGGTCCATCCACGATCGCCTCGTCAATAACGGCCGAGTCTCGCAATGGGGGCCATCGTTTATCACGCGCCTCGGTGTGAATTCGACCGGAAATGAGCCGCGACGGATCCGTCTTCGGTCGACGGCGGTACGTACGAACCCTCGGGACGACGCTGGTCGGCGTCTGCCTGGCCGGTTGTGGGGGCGGCGTCGACTGGCCGCACACCACTGTGAACCGGTCGAGTGTAACCGAGCCCACCGGCTCTGCCAGCGACGCGGGCGGAGACGACGATCCGATCCACGAGGGATACGAGACGACGACGGTCGTCGCGACGACGAGGGACGGCGTCGAACTCGGATCGGTGACGGCTGCCATCGCGGACACGCCGCAGCTGCGTTATCTCGGACTGAGCGATACCGAGTGGTTACCCGAGGACCGTGGCATGCTGTTCGTCTTCGACGGGGTCGACGACCGGACGTTCGTCATGCGCGAGATGGACTTCGGCATCGACATCGTCTACGCCGACGAGTCGGGCTGTATCACCCGCATCCATCACGCGCCGGCCCCGGGACCGGACGAAGACGGCGCGTCGCAGGAGTACCCCGGCCGCGGACAGTACGTGCTCGAGGTTCCGCTGGAGTGGACCACTGACCGCGGGGTCGAACCCGGTCATCGACTCGACTGGGGCGAGTAACCGTCTACCACCGCCTGGTCGACGTTCGACGCCACCCCAGCCGTTTTCTCGGTCCCCGTGCAACCACTACCGACCATGGAGTACGTCACGCTCGGGAACACCGGCACGACGGTATCGCGACTCTGCTTCGGAACCTGGCGATTCGGCAAGCGCCACGGCGACGAGGTCGAAACGACCCGCGAGGAGGCCCACGACGTCCTCGACGCCTGTCACGAACGGGGCATCAATTTCATCGACACGGCCAACGTGTACGGCGACCCCGACGGGACCAGCGAGCAGTGGATCGGCGAGTGGCTCGACGACCACGACCGGGACGACTTCGTCATCGCCTCGAAGGTGTACTTCTCCTTCGACGGTTGGGGCGAACCCGGGCCGAACGATTCCGGACTCGGCCGCAAGCACATTCGCCGGCAGATCGAGGGCACCCTCGACCGGCTGGGGACGGACTATCTCGACCTCTACTACATCCATCGTTGGGACGAGGACACCCCGATCAGGGAGACGCTTTCGGTGCTCACCGAACTGGTCCGCGAGGGAACCGTACACTACCTCGGCGCGTCCACGATGGCCGCCTGGCAGCTGACTAAAGCCCTCTGGACGAGCGACGTGCGAGGTCTCGAGCGCTTCGACGTCACCCAGCCCATGGTGAACGCCGCCCACTACGACGAGGTCTGCGATTACCTCGACGTCTGTGCGGACCAGGATCTCGCCGTCTGCCCGTACTCGCCGCTGGCCGGAGGCTTGCTCACCGGCAAGTACGATCGCGCCGAGGACGGGTCCGTCGAGGCGCCCGACGGCTCTCGCGGCAACCTCACGGAGCGCTTCGGCGATTACTACGCCACCGACACGGCCTGGGACGTCCTCGAAGCGGTCGAGTCGGTGGCGGACGAACTCGACGCCAGTCCCGCGCAGGTGGCGCTTCGCTGGCTCATGGAACAGGACGACTTCACCTGCGTCCCCATCGTCGGGGCGCGGTCGCCGTCTCAGCTCGAGGAGAACGTCGGCGCGGTCGACCTCGACCTGTCCGCTGGGCAGTTCGACCGGATCGAAGCGGCCCGCGACTAGCCGCGATGGGCAGATTTAGCAATTGAGCGCTGACACCGTCGTTCCCGAGGCGGCTACGACGCGTCACTCGTCGTTCGAGCCTGCTCGGTCGAGCGGCCGCCAGACGAGAATTGCGATGGCCGCCAGGAACGCGACCGTCGACAGTTCCGACGTGTTGGCGTAGACGGCACCGGTGAGTGCCGTGGTGCCGCCGGTGATGCCGGCGAGAACGGTGGCGACGATCGGCCAGGTGCAACCGATGCAGGCGACGATTCCGAAGAGTCCGCCTACTGCGGATCGCGAGGCGTCGAGGACGGTGACGTAGACGAGGTACGCGATGGCGAGATAGCCCACGAGCATGTACGGAACGAGTGCGACCCTGACGTACTCACCGACGTAGAACGCGGCCGGGCCGTAGCCTGGCGGGTACGTCGCCTCGAACCGGAATCCCTCGGCCGGGTG
>SLIS01000231.1 GCA_007135505.1 Halovivax sp. | reverse complement strand
GCGCCACCTGCTTCCCGTGAAGGGTTCGTTGCGGCGGAATACCGAGAGTGAGAGAGCGCTCCGCCGCGCGACCGGGTAATCGAGGCGGGGAAGCGAACGTCCCGGCCTCGCGACCGAGTGATCGATGGCGAGACGCGAACGTCCCGGCCTCGCGACCGTATCGATCCCCGGTCGAGCGACGGAACGTGAAAGCTTATATGAAACTGCCGACAGACCGATCTATGGACGTCCGGACCGGGACCTTCGCGCTGCTGGTGGTAGTGCTCGGGGCCGTCGGCTTCCTCCTCGTCGCGCCGTTCCTCCAGTACGTCCTCGGTGCCGCGTTGCTCGCCTTCCTCCTCTATCCGGTCCACAGGCGCCTCGCTCCGCGAGTCGGGTCGCGCGTCTCGGCAGTGACGCTGACGGCGGCAGCGTTTCTGATGGCGATCGTGCCGATGATCGTCCTCTCGCTCATCATCCTCTCGACGGCGCTCGAGTACATCGAGCGCATCGAAGAGGGAGACATCGCGGCCCTCCAGGAGTCGGGCCGATCGTTCCTGATCGACCAACTCGGCCTGTCGACCGACCGCGTCACCGAGATCGAGGAGGCGATCGAGAGCGGACTTGAGGACGTCGGATACACCGCTTCGGAGTTCGTCCTCTCCGAGCTAGTCTCCGTGATCAACACGACGATCCACACCAGCTTCGGGCTCATGATCCTCGCCTTCTTGCTCTACTACTTCCTTGTCGACGGCCAGCAGTTTCTGGACTGGATTCGGCGGGTCACCCCGCTTCGCGAGGACGTCCGGAGCGAGCTGTTCGACGAGATCTCGAACGTCACCTGGGCCGTCATCCACAGCCACCTCGGGGTGGCCATCGTCGAGGGCATCCTCGGCGGAATCGCCCTCTACCTCGTCGGCGTCTCGAACGTCGCGTTCTGGACGGTCGTGATGATCGTCGTCTCGATCATGCCGGTCGTCGGCATCTGGCTCGTCTGGGCGCCGGCCGTCGGCTACCTGCTTCTCACCGGTGACGTACTGTACGCCACCCTGTTGCTCGTCTACGGCATCACCGTCCTCTCGGTCGTCGACAACTACCTCAGAGCGATCTTCGTCGACCGTGGCTCCGGCTTGCACCCGGCGGTGGTGCTGGTGGGCGTCGTCGGCGGTATCTACTTGCTCGGGATCCTCGGGCTCTTTCTCGGTCCGGTCCTGCTAGCGGTCTTCAAGGCGAGCCTCACCGTCTTCGCCGAGAACTGGAACGAGCTCGCTCGACCCGAACGGGCGGCCCCACCACAGCGAGCCGAGTGAGGGGACCCGCTCGGGCGTCGGGACGGGAGCCTGTTCGGGCGCCGGGATAGAACGAACTGTTCGGGCGTCGAGGCGAAACGGACTGTTCGGGCGTGGGATACGGAACGGACCGCTCAGGCGTCGGGATCGGTGTCGTCCGTGCGATCGTCGTCCCCGTCCCGGGTCGGGTCGGCATCGATTCCGTCGCCCGGTCCCGCCGAATCCGGGTCCGGCCGATCACCGTCTTCCTCGAGTTCGCCCGCCTCTTCCATCGCTTCCAGCTCGCGCTCGGCGTTCGCACGGACCCACGCCGCCGCGCCGGCGAGGACCGTCACCACGAGCACGGGGACGGCGATCAGGATCCCGATGAGCAACAGGAGTTCGAGCACGGCCGACCAGAGGGGCCACCCGGATAAAGTCCGTTCGCCTTCGGGGTGCGTCGTACCGGCGTGACCGGATCAGTCGCGTCCCCTGGCGAACGCGGCGAGGTTCGACTGGAGGCCGGCGGCGAGTTCCGACTTCCGTTGCAACCGGGCGAGCGAGACCGGGAGCTGCTCGGTCACGGTTGCGACGGCCTCGTGGAACGTCTCGGCCGTGCCGAACTCGCCCTCGAAGGCGTTCCGAACGCTCTCGCGGACCTGCCAGACGCCGACCGGGGCCCAGTACTCGTCGGAGACCTCGCGAAGGACCAGACACTTCGCCTGTCGGCCGATCGATTCGAGGCGTTCGAGAACGCCGAGTCGCGAGGCGTAGTAGGCGCCGGCCGTCTCCTCGACGTAGCTCGATCGGCCCTCGTAGCCCTCGCTCGCACTGCCCATCCAGATCTGACCGCCCGGTTCCGGATTCCAGACGCTCCCCGGCGCCTTCATCTCGACGAGTTCGAACTCCCAGCTTCCCGGCGCGAGGATCACCCAGTAGCGGTTGCCGACCTACTCGTTCATCCAGACCTGCACCTCGTCGACGCTCGGATTGTTACGAATGCGCCCACGCAGGTACTCGCCGACGGCGTCGTCGACGGCCGTGATCGACCAGCGCGTCGGAACGAGACGACGGTTCTCGGCCCGCCCCAGCGCGCCGGCCGAGAGGATGGAGTTGATCTCGTAGACGTCGAATCCGCGCCGGTAGAGGTAGGTCATCGCCCCCTGGGCCTGCCAGTCGTCGTCCTCCAGGGTCTTCTCGACCTGTCTGGGGACGTGCGGGTTCTCCCTGAGTTCCGCGTCGCGAGCGTTCGCGCGAGGGCCACGCGGCGTGGCGACGTCGGTTCCGACGTCCAGGCCCAGGTCCGGTTTGCCCTCGAGGCCGATCTCCAGGTCGACCGGCCGATCGGCGATTGCGACCTCTCGCTGGACGCCGACGAACCCGTCCCAGACGTCGTGGACCGACGGCGCGAGCCGGGAGGCGACGCTCGGGGCGTCCACGTTCGCCTTCTTGCTCGAGTTCAACAGGCCGGTCCGACGCTGGAGGACGTCGTCGATGCCGTACCCGTGCTGGTACCAGTCACCGTCGGTCACGTAGTCGGTCGCTCGGTCCTCGTCACCGACCGGCGAGAGGAGGCCGACGGGCACGTCCGGATAGGTCGATCGCCCCACGAAGATCGAGGGCGCGGTCGAGCCGACGATGGCGTCGCCGCTGATCGCGTCGTCGAACCGCCGCTCGACGTCGCTCACGTACTCCGTGATCGCGTAGGACTTCTCCTTCGCGAGTCGGCGGCGCATCGCCTCCTCGTCGGGTTCGAGGTCCTCGATGTACTCGTCGAGGCGCATCGACCGCGGCTACGGGCCCAGCGGTGTTGAATGTTGACTTCGCGCGAGCGACGGACCCCTCGCATGTGCCCGCTCGACACTTTTCCCCCGCACGAGTGTAGGCGGGCCGATGAGAGACCCAGCGCGGAGACACGTAATCGTGGCCGGTGGGACGCTCGGAATCGGTGCGCTTGCCGGCTGCATCAACCCCGAGGACGGGGAGGGTCCGGAACCCGACGAGGAGAACGGCGCACCGGCCGACGACACCGGTGTCGACATCGACCACGAGAACCCGGCGGGTAGCGTCGAGTTCGTCGAACCGGAAGACTGCGATACCGTCGAGAGCCCGTTCACGGTCGAACTGGAGACGACGGACTTCGACGTGACCGGCGGCGAGGAGGGTGAACTCGCGGACGACACCGGCCACCACCACATTTTGATCGACAGGGATCCCGTCGAGCCGGGCGACGTCATTCCGGACGGCCCGGGATACCTCCACCTGAACCACGGCGAGACGGAAACGGAACTCGACCTCTCGGCCGGCGAGTACGACCTGATCGCCCAGCCCGGCGACGGCTCTCACACCGCGTTCGACATGACCGACGAGATTTCTATCACGGTCGAAAACGGCGACGGGGAACACGACCCGGACGACGACGCGCCCTTCCCGCAGGACGACGCCGATGACGACGCTGACGAAAACGGGAACGATGAAACCGACGCTGACGAAAACGGTGACGACGAAACCGACGACGACTGAGTAGAGCGCAACGGAGCCGAAAACCGGTCGGCTGCCGCGAGTCGGCGCTAGAGTGGGGCCGTGCCGGTCAATTATCGACCGGGCGCCGTTGCCAGCCGGTCGAGGCGGTCGCTGTGTCCGCGTATCGAGCGAAGCGGCGGGAAGTCCCTAGCCGTGGATGCCCATCGCTTCGATCTGCTCTTGATACCGGTTCCGGATCGTCACCTCGGTCACCTGAGCGACGTCGGCTACCTCTCGCTGGGTCTTCTTCTCGTTACAGAGCAGCGACGCTGCGTAGATGGCTGCGGCGGCGTAGCCGGTGGGGGACTTTCCGGAGAGCAGTCCCTCCTCGGCGGTCTTCTCGATGATCTCGTTGGCCTTGGTCTGGACCTCTTCGGAGAGTTCGAGTTCGGAGCAAAAGCGGGGGACGTACTTCTTCGGGTCGACGGGTTTCATCTCGAGGCCGAGTTCCTGGGAGATGTAGCGATACGTTCGCCCGATCTCCTTTCGCTCGACCCGAGATACCTCGGAGATTTCCTCGAGACTGCGCGGAATGCCTTCCTTCCGACAGGCAGCGTACAGTGCGGACGTCGAGACGCCCTCGATCGAACGGCCGCGAATGAGGTCTTCTTTGAGCGCGCGTCGATAGATGACGGAAGCGACCTCCCGTACCGAGCGGGGGACCCCGAGCGCCGAGGCCATCCGATCGATCTCGCTCAGTGCGAACTGCAGGTTTCGTTCACCCGCGTCCTTGGTCCGAATGCGTTCCTGCCACTTGCGCAGCCGATGCATCTGGCTGCGCTTTTTCGACGAAATAGAGCGGCCGTAGGCGTCCTTGTCCTTCCAGTCGATCGTCGTGGTCAGTCCCTTGTCGTGCATCGTCTGGGTCGTCGGCGCCCCGACACGGGATTTCTCCTGGCGTTCCTGGTGGTTGAACGCGCGCCACTCCGGCCCCGGATCGATCTTTTCCTCCTCGACGACGAGTCCGCATTCCTCGCAGATGAGCTCCCCTCGATCAGAGTCCTTCACCAGATTGTCAGACTCACACTCCGGACAGGCTCTGACTCCCTCTTGTTCATCGTCCTCGACCGTCTCGCGCGTGCGCTCCCGCTGGCGGGTGGACCGTGTCATCGCACTTTTATAGTAGTATCTTCCCAGCATATAAGACTTGCGCCAGGTTTCGTCTCGGAACCCGTCGAATCCCCGCATTCGGGTAATTTGCGGCCGTTCGTTCATGAATTTCAGCACGAAACCAGAAGGGCTTTATCGACGATACCACTCCTGTGGACCGATGCCGGTCATCGAGTGCGACGTCGAAGCGGCCCGCGAACGGCTCGAAGGCGCCGGCGTGTCGGTCGAGTCCGGAAACACCGACCACGAGCGGTGGCGCGCGTCACACGGTGACGCGACGGCGGTCGCCTACGACGACAAGGTGGTCGTCCAGGGCGGCCACCCGAGCGACATCGAAGCCATCCTTCGCGACGGCGGCGGGCGAGTACACCTCTACTGGGACGGCGCGGCGCGCGGCAATCCCGGTCCCGCCGCGGTCGGCTGGGTCCTCGTATCGAGCGACGGTATCGTCGCCGAGGGGAGCGATCGCATCGGCCGAGCGACGAACAACCAGGCCGAGTACGAGGCCCTGATCGCCGCACTCGAGGCCGCACGTGAGTACGGGTTCGACGAACTTCACTGCCGTGGCGACGCCGAGTTGATCGTCAAGCAGGTCCGCGGCGAGTACGACACGAACGATCCCGACCTCCGCGAGAAGCGTGTCACCGTCCGCGAACTCCTCTCCGGGTTCGACGAGTGGACCATCGAACACGTCCCCCGGGCGGTCAACGAACGCGCCGACGAGCTTGCGAACGAAGCGCTCGACGCGTAGGCCGGTCAGGAACAATCGGTCGGGGAACACGGTGTGGCAGATTAGGACAGTCGATTACAGTTCGTCGTCGGTGAGCCACCGAATAGCCACGTAGAGTGCGACGAACAGCGCCGCGGCCCCGGCACCGAGCCGGAGCGCCGACTGTCCCGATGCGGGGCCGTCGGGGATGGCGACGGCCTCCTCGTCCGGCTCGGTCGATCGGTCGTCCGCGCCCGAGGGCGACTCGCCGGCTCGATCACCCTCGGCGGCCGCCACGGCCTCGCGGATCGGTTC
>SLIS01000004.1 GCA_007135505.1 Halovivax sp. | reverse complement strand
TTTTCGTCGGCGGAGACAACATCATCGCGACGTGTCCGGACCTGGATCGCGACGCCTACGAGGATGCGATCGACCACGTCAACTCGAGCGTCGGCGTCGATATCCGGGTCGGCGTCGGGCGGGCGGCAACCGCACAGACGGCCGGAATGGATGCCAAGCACGCACTCGAACGCTGCAGGGCCGACGGTTCCAGAGTCGAGCTGGCCTGGAGCGACCAGTAGTTGATCCGTCCCGCTACTTTCGTCTCCGCCAGTGCGACCTGTAGCGTTCAATAGCCACAAAATCGATTGTCACCCAATCCAGTCGCACTCGGTCGGAGAGACGGTCGGTCTCGTATCACCGGCTGAGCGGTGGGCGACACCGGTTCGGAGTACACGGGAAATACCCTCTCGATATACACAGTGCGTGGCAAAAAACGTACCGGGGCTAGGTTTTAGGGCACCTGTGTGTTAGCCACTGGCATGGAATCGGAACTGTCGGTCAGAGACGTCTTGACGAAATCGTACGTTGGTGTCAGCGAATCCGACAGTGTACTCGGTGCCGTCGAACTAATGCGCGAGGAACTGGCCGGGTCGGTGCTCGTCGTCCGCGGACAGGAGACGGTCGGAATCATGACCGAGTGGGACGTTCTGGGGGTCGTAGCCAGCCGGGACGATCCGGCCACCGTCGAAATCGGCGAAGTGATGTCCAGTCCGGTCATCTCGATCCGACCGGATCGGTCGCTCACGGACGCGGCCGACATCATGGCCAGAGACAACATTCGAAATCTGGTCGTGGAAGACGAGGACGGCACCGTCGGTATTCTCACGCAGCGTGACGTGATAGCGGCCGCCGGATCGTTTCCAGGAACGACCACGACGACCGACCGGGAAGGGCTCTCGGTTGCGGCTGCGGAATCGATGGAATCGGAGCAGCACCGGTCGAACGGCGGGTCCGAATACTCGAGCCAGAGTATCTGTGAAGCCTGTGGCTCGCTGGCCGACTCGCTATTCGAATCCAACGGGCAACTTCTCTGTGCGGACTGTCGGTCCGTCTGATGTCGTCGTGACTCACTCGATCGGCCGAATTGCACCGAATCCTATCGATAGAAAGACCTTTCGGGGTCGCCAGTGGATTCCAGCCTGATGATCAATACCCTCGACGATCTGGACGCGACAGGGGCTGTCGTCGGGGTGCGCGTCGACGTCAACAGTCCTGTCGACGGCGCCACCCTGGTCGACGACTCCCGACTGCGAGCGCACGTCGGTACGCTCGATACACTGCTTGATCGCGGGGCGCGCGTCGCCGTCCTCGCTCACCAGGGCCGTCCGGGCGGTGACGACTTCACGACACTCGAGGCCCACGCCGATCGATTCGACGAACTGCTCTCCCACCCGGTCGACTACGTCGACGAAACCCACGGTGAATCTGCTCGCAGGGCGGTCGCGAATCTCGACGACGGCGAGTGCGTGTTCCTCGAGAATACGCGGTTCTACAGCGAGGAATACATGGAATTCGACCCCGAACGTGCGGCTAAAACCCACCTCGTTACGAGACTCGCCCCCGTTTTCGACGGGTACGTCAACGACGCGTTCGCTGCCGCCCATCGTTCCCAACCGTCGCTGGTCGGGTTCCCGAAAGTACTCCCCAGCTACGCCGGGCACGTGATGGAACGGGAAATCGACGCACTCGGGGACATCGAGGAGACGGTCCGACCCCGGACGTACGTACTCGGCGGCGCGAAAGTGTCCGGTGCGGTAGACGTCGCTGAGACGGTACTCGAGGACGAGCTGGCCGATCACGTCCTGACGACCGGCGTCGTCGGCAACGTCTTTCTCAGTGCGAGCGGCGTCAATCTGGGTGATGCAAGCGCCGAGTTCATCCACGAACAGGGGTACTGGGACGAAATCGACCGTGCCGGTGACTTACTCGATCGGTTCGGCGATCGCATCGAGTACCCATACGACGTCGCCGTCGAACGCGACGGACGTCGGACCGAACTCGCCGTCGATGCACTCCCCACCGACGACGAACTGGCGATGGACATCGGGTCGGAGACGGTCGACGCGTACGCCTCGATATTCGAGGACTCTCGGACGGTGATTCTCAACGGACCAGCGGGGGTCTTCGAAGAGTCGTCGTTCGAGTTCGGGACGCGGGAACTCTTTTCTGCAGCCACAGCCGTCGAGACGAGTATCGTCGGTGGCGGAGACACGGCTTCGGCGCTTCGTCACCTCGAGGTGAATGGCTTTACTCATGTGAGTACCGGGGGCGGTGCGGCGCTTTCGATGCTCACCGGGGAATCCCTACCAGCGGTGGACGCACTCGACAATGCCACGGAACCACCAGCCAGTAATCGAACCGGCGACCGCAACTGACATCGACGAGCTGGTCGAGTGCTGGTTACAGCTCGCCAGCGAGCAACGTGATCACGGATCGGTCGTCGGCGTCGAGTCGAACCGGGAGACCATCCGTGACGTCCTCGGCGCCCACCGGGTTTCCAATGGGCTGCTCGTTGCCAGAGCCAGCGACGAGATCGTCGGATTCGCGACGTTCGCCGTCGAAACCGGTTCGTTCGAACTGTCGGTCTCTCGCGGCTTGCTGTCGAACCTGTGGGTGGTGCCGGATCGGCGGGACGAAGGCATCGGTCGACGACTCCTCGAGGCAGTCGAGGCCGAACTCGCCGATCGAGGCGTCGAGGTGTGCCAACTCGAGGTGCTGGCAGCGAACGACGCGGCCCGGCGGTTCTACCGTCGAGCGGGGTACGAACCCCGTCGCGTTACCATGAATCGGCGACTCGATTCGAACGACGAAAACGATACACCTTCAAAGGTCGACGGCTAAGCCATCGGTGCGCCAGGGGAGCATGGGCGGTTCATGCACTCGACTTGTAATCGAGACTTCGTGGGTTCAAATCCCACCCCTGGCTTTCGGACGAATTACGGTCGGGAGTAACACCCTCGAGATATTGTAATCGAGCGTCAGCGCCCCCGGACCAGCCTCGGCACGATTCGAAGTCACCGCATGTCGAGACCCGCTGTGATCGCTCGGTGACCGTGGTTGCCTCTCCAGGTACGGAACGACTGGTCTCTCCCGCACTGTGTCGTGTATCACGGCCGGTGGGAAAACGCGTCCTCACGACCGAGCCGACGTCGATCGTATCAAACTACGTAGAATTCTTCGGACCGGACGGTCCCACCGACCCGTATCAAACTGAGGTAGCACACCCAGAAAGTCACACGACTTTACCGTAAACAGCTTGAAAAAGCACATATTATGGCTATATCTGGCTAATAATTCCCATAAATATTGATCAATTGTCGATTGATCCCGGTAGTTTTATGTCCCGCAACCGGCAGTGTGAATCCGATGTTGCTCTCAGTGGATCGATCGGAGGGGTCAGACGTGCCGGTCAGTTTTGCGATCGTCGAGGCGGTAGCCGACCAGGAAGGAATCGACCCGACCGATATCGAACCGCCCGAGTACGAGGCGTTGTACGACGTCTGCAACCCGGAGGCACTCGACGCGCTGTTCGCGACTGGCCAGCATTCTGGTCGGACCTCCGACATTACAGTCACCTTCGAGTTCTGCGGCTACGATATTCGAGTGACTGGTCACGATCGCGTATCGGTGCTCGATGAATCCGATGACGGCTGACCGTCCCGAACGGGATCCATCACGATCACTCGGGTCGAAAGATCGCCAGCATCGATGACGAGACGTCCAACCCCCGATCGATCGGCCAGTTTTGTCTTTCCGCCCGTCGATGCGAGTCCCGTTCAAACCGACTGACTCCGACAGGCGGCTTCGAAGACCGTTTCGTGGAGTCGATCCGTGATCTCCGTTGCCAGCGTCGCGAGGTTCTCCGTATCCGCACGGTTGTACCGAACGAGCGTCTTCAGGGCCGCGTCGTCGCCGCGTTCGTACTCGTGCCAGAGCCTGACGGCGTCACGGCCGGTGAGATCAGGGCGGTCACGGTCGATCGAGAGTTCCCGTTCGATGGTCTTGAGCCCACCCGTCAGATCGAGTGATCGACAGGGGTAGTAGAGATCGAGGTGGGGGACCGAGACGTCGACGTCGTAGTTTGCTTCGAGGAACGGAACGTCGAACCGACGGCCGTTGAACGTAACGAGAAGCGAGGCATCCTCGAGCACCGACCGGAGGGACGAACCGGTCAAATCTCGGCCGCGAACGAGCGTCGTCGTCGTACCGGCCTGGTGAACCGAAACGGTCGTCACGTCGTTTCGAGAGCGATCGAGGCCAGTGGTCTCGATGTCCAGATAGCACGCGCCGTCTCCAGCGTTTTCGAAGAGTCGCCAGTGGTGCTCGGTCGGAACCGTCTCGGCGAAAAATTCGAACGTCCCATCGTCGAGGTGCGTTCGGGCCCGCGAGATGTACGTCTCGATCCGATCAGCGGTCGTTGGTCCGACGGCGTCGCCCGTAAACTCGTCCCAGTGCGTGACTCCGCGTTCCCACAACCGACGTTCGGTTTTCTCTCCAACGCCGTGGACCGGGATGAAGCTATTCTCGATTCGCACACTCCCGTAGGGGGTCCGATTTGCCAAAAGGTCTCGGTTTCGACTTCCGATACTGCCGTTTTTGACGAGCGAAATCGTCGGTGTCAGATCGGCGATGGTCCGAACGATCACCGAACGATCGACTGCACTGTGAGACGCTGGGTGGCTCCACCACGGGCGAGGCCGATACCGGTCACTCGAGCGCCGCAGCGTACTCGTAGTCGTCGCCGGTCGCGAACGGATAGCGACCGTCGAGTTCGAGTTGCCAGTCGTCGACGATCGACGGGTCTGCCGCGACTTCCGCCGCTACGACGCGAACGTCTTCGACCGCGAGGCCGTAGTAGTCGTCCGGTACGCCCTCGAGGTACTGCCGGGCCGTCCCGAAGAGCCGTCGGAGACCATCGTCGGAGTCGAAGTCCGATCGCTTGTACACGCCCGCGGCGATCTGGACCATACCGTGGAGGAAGGCGCTCTCGGTCGTGCCGTGGCCGTAGTTGTACCACTCCGCTTCGAAGCAATCGTGGGATTCGTGGTAGGCCCCGTCGTTGAACAGCCTGACGGCGTGTACGAGCGCACGTCGAAGCGTCGCGTGCTCCCACTGGCCGTTCGTCGCGTCCCAACCGGTCGGCTCACCGGAGGGGGGTTCGACCGTCGGGTCACGCGTGTGCTCGTCCATACACGAACAACGTACCGCGGCCTGGAAAAGATACCCTACATGGTGGCCGCCCACAGACGAACCGCTCACCGTCCCCCGAATCGATGAGGTACCGCGAAGTACGGTTCGACGCAAACCCTGCACACCCGTACCCGTCCGTTTACCCATCGCGGCCACGTACGAGGCGTGCATGGAGTATCCACGCGGCCGGTGTGACCGTTGTGGGGGGCGCCTGTTCGCACAGATTCAGGGCGGATACCGCTGTCCGAACTGCGGTCAATCACTCGAACGAAACTCGACGAATCGATTCAAACGACACTGACCCGACCGTACGGCCGCTCGAACCAACCCGTCGGAACCGTAGAGTATTCAAGCGGACCACCCGTAGCCAGTGTTGCGTGCGAGGGTAGCCAAGCGGCCAACGGCGGCGGACTCAAGATCCGCTCCCGTAGGGGTTCGTGGGTTCGATTCCCTCCCCTCGCATCGCAGCGAAGTGCGCGATCGCACGGAGCGGAATGCAGGAGGCGCGCCCCAGCGCCGAGGCCTGCTACGATGCGGCAAGACGGAGCGTCTTGCCCTCGCAACACTTTCCGGTGACGAAGGGACGTGAGAGCAGTCGCAACTGTGTGCATGCGTCAGTGACACGACGCCCAGTGACACGACGCCAAAATACCACGCCCACGAGAGCGATCGAAACCGCTACCCCTTATCCCACCCCCGCCCAGAGAGCAGTTATGAGCGGTGCCATCCCGCCGGCAGAAATCGAATCCG
>SLIS01000312.1 GCA_007135505.1 Halovivax sp. | reverse complement strand
GCGTCGCTCGGCCTCGATGCCCCGATAGAACCGTTCGAAGTGTTCGCGCTCGTCCCGGGGGAGGGCCTCACCGATCTGGCCGGCCTTCGACTGCTGGTCGAGGCGGCCGGAGACGACCATGCAGGTGTCTCGTTCGAAACAGTACTCGCACTTCGCGTCGGCCTCGTAGCCCGTCGGAATCGTCCCCGAAGCCTCCATCGCGGCGATCTCGTTGCGGAGCCGGAGGACGTACTCGAGCAGGCCTCGGCCCATCGAGAAGTCCTTCGCCGGCGTGAGATCGCCCGTCTCCTCGTTACGGTCGAGCGCGGAGTTCTTCGTGTAGAGTAGCGTCCCGGTATCGACCGAACCACCGTGTTCTTCGAGGACGAGTGCGTACAGCGCCGCCTGGACCTTGTCCTTGAAGCGGGGCTCCTTCTTGAGGTTCTTCCCGGTCTTCAGTTCGACCGGTGCGCCCCGGCGGATCGCGTCGGCTCGTCCCTTCAGGCCGAACGTCTCGCTGATGAGCAACTGCTCCGAGCGCCACTCGTCGTCCTCGCTCAGACGGCCCTGCTCGAGCCAGCCCTCGATCGCCGCGGCGTTCTGGCGGACGTCCTCCGCGACAGATGCCGCCGACTCGCCGAGCAGCCCGAGTTCCAGCGCTCGTTCCTCGATTCGGGCGTCGATCGCCGCCTCGAGGTCACGGCCCCGAAGCAGGTCGCCGAAGACCTCGTGAACGAGCGTCCCCTTCACGACGGGGTAGTTGAGCGGAACGCCGGAGAGTTTGTTGAGGTAGTACAGACGCGGGCACTCGACCCAGCTTCGGACGTCCGTGACGTCCACGAGGTAGTCCGGTTCGACCACGACGTAGGAGTCGGGCGTCGTCGCGTACTGCGTCTCGCCCCCGTACTCGTCGGTCTCCGCGTCGGTCACGACGAGTTCCATCCCGGGTTCGAGCAGCGACGCCGTCTCCACCCACTTTCCCCACACCGTCACCGTGGTCGACGAGTCGGACGGTTCCGCCCTCTCCGAGCCGTTCGATCCCGTCTCGGCGAGTCGGACCGGGATTTCCGCGAGTCCGCGTTCGCCGGCGCTCGTCGAGACCGTCCGGGTGGTGACTTCGCCCGCGACACGTCCGCGTAGCTTCACGCCGTTGAGGTTCGTCGGCACCCGAAAAACGCTGTCGGTCCCGTTGCCGTTTCCGTCAGTGAGTGGTCGATCCTCCGATCGAGCGAGTAGCCGTCGTCCGCTGAGGTGTCATCGGCCTCAGTTGTACTCGCGCCACCGATAGCCACACTCGGTACACTTGAAAAAGCGCGTCGGTGGTTCGTCGGCCGCGCCGGTCTGTTTGATCGTGTACCACGCCTCCTCGGTTCCACACTCCTCACAACGGACGTCGGTCGCGATCGGCTTTCCCTCGAAGTTCGCGGACTCGTCCGATTCGATGACGTCGTCTTCGGTCTGGGCCTCCGTCGTCACGAACGCGGATTCGGCCTCGCGATCGCGATCGGCGCTCGCGCCACAGTTCGTACAGACCATCCGGTCGCCGTCGGCTTTCATCATCGAGCCGCAGTCCTCGCAGAACTGCATACTCGGTGGGTAGATGCGTACCGGGAAAAACGTCCCGTTACCAGTACCATACCGAGCCCTAGTGCTATAGCGAGGGAAAACGGTGCGGCGTGTACGCGTGTCCCGCCTACTCCTCGATTCGAGCACCAGACGACGCTGGTTCGCACACGAGTACCGAACCGTCCAGCCCGTGCTCGCTCAGCGTGCGACGGGCCTCGCGTTCCGCCTCGGAGACGTGGTCAGCGTCGGTCACGCCGTACACCGCGGGTCCCCAGGAGGACTGACCGATGCCGGTGAGAACCGGGACCGATTCGAGCGCGTCGACGAGTTTGCCGGCCGGCGGTCGGAACACGCCACCTTGTACGTCCGCGTACCAGCTCCCGTTCAACCGACCGATCCGTTCGATCGCCTCGCCGAACGAATCGAGTCGGCCGTCCGCCGCGGCCGGAAGCAGGCTGCGAGTGAGGACGCCGGCGATCTCGTCGGCGGTCGCGGGATCGGCTCGCTCGACGACCGATCGAATGCTCTCGTCTTCGACGGATCCGCTCCGACCGGGCTCGGCCGCCGGGAGGACGACGACGAATCGCCACTCAGAAGGAAGGTCCAGCCGCGCCAGGACGGGCGGCACGCGCCAGTTTCCGGGTGCCGGTGGCTCCGTCGTGAATCGCGACGTGGGGTGGCCACCGTCCACGACGAATCCGCCGTCCTCGAAGGTCGCGACGCCGACCCCACTCCGGCCACCGCGACCGAGGTCCGGTGCGTGGTCTCTGACCCCCGGATCGAGCTCGTACGCTCGTGCCGTAGCCGCGTAGATTGCCAGTGCGAGTTGCGTCCCGCTGCCGAGTCCGACGTGGCTCGGCAGTCGTCGCTCGACGTCCACGTCGATTCCCGGGACCGAGAGCAGCGAGACCGCTCGCTCGGCGTACGCCGTCGACGTCTCGTCCGGTGCGGAGACGGTATCGGCCGGTTGTGCGCTGACGCGAACCTGCGGTTCCGCGAGACCGACGCCGATCCCGCCGTAGAGCCGATCGTGGGTCAACGAGAGGTTCTGAAAGCCCACGTGCAGCCGCGCCCCGGAACTGACCGTTGCCATCGCGCTACTGGCCCCTATCCCGGCCAGCGTGAAGGTGATTTCGCCACCGTCAATACTCACAGCGGCCTCCCGAGGGGCGATCAGCGACCTCGCGACGCGCGATCCGGTATCGCTCGATCGCCCGGACTCGGCCTCTCAACCGACCGGCGAGCGCACGTTTATTCCGGTGGCCGCCCAAGTTACGCGCGTGATCGTCGTCGCGACGGACGACTTCGAACTGTATCACGGGGTAGTCGGTGAGCTACGCGACCGGAAAGCGACCTTCACCACCATCGAGGTCGACGAGGCGCTCCCGGAACGGACCAGCGTGGTGATCACCGACCCTGAGACGGCGTCCCAGTTCGACGCGGTTGACGTGCCGGTCGTCACCGGCGAGCCGTCGGCACCGCGAACGATCGTCGATCGCACGCTCACGATCAGACGCGGCTCCGACGGGCGAACGGTGGTCGGCGTCGACCCCGGCCGGAAACCCGGTATCGCCGTCCTCGTCGACGACGTCGTGACCGCCTCCTACCAGGTCCCACTCGCGGACGCGCCCGCGCTGATCGAATCCGAGATCGAGGACGCGATGGATCCGCTCGTCCGGATCGGTGACGGGGCCCGCCTTCAGGGGAGTTCGCTGATCAACGAGCTGAGCGACGTGCCCGTCGAACTCGTCGACGAGACCGGGACGACGCCGTACCTGGGAACCGGCACCCGTGGCATGGGTGACGTGCTGGCCGCAGTCAACATCGCTCGAATCGAGGGCCAGCCGATCGACGAACGCGAGATCGAACCGACCGACGGCGAACTCCAGGTGATCAAGGATCGGTCCCGCGAATACGGTGAGACGAACCGTTCGATTGACGATCGATTCGCCCACCGGGTTGCGACCGGCGAGCTCACCATCGAGGAAGCGCTGGCTGCCCACCGAAGTCGATCCACAGAGCGAGAAGAGTGACGTCGCAACGCCCGGTAGCGACAGGCGTCAGTAAACGTACTCGGAGTCCCAATTCGTAGAAAACGGGGTAGACAGCGACTGTGGACAAGTTTTCCCTTGTGACCCATTACTGTTAATGGTGTTGTAGTAAGTTATAGGATTTTAACCGCCTAATTAGACCACAGGGGCCAGTACAGCCGCTAATTTATCAAAAATAGACTATTTCAGGATGTCTCAGTGGACGACCTTTTGATATAGCGGTATAAAATTCATCCGTTGATTATACAAACCCCCACATAAAGGAGAGGCGGGAACGTCCGTCCCATCGACGACCCGCAGAGCAGTGCGGATTGTCCAGCGGTCGAAATCGACAGTCTGGGCAAATCAGGTGCGGATTTCGGTTTCAGGCGAACCGAGCTCGGACCACGTCGGCATGGCCAGTGACTGATAGACGGCGGATTATCGAACGACTGATCGTCAGATCGGAGGAGTCGTGCGATCTGTGCGTCTCGAGTCGACCATCCATTAGTTCGACGCGGTGATTTCCAGGAAGCACGTGAGGGCAATAACGCTAAGGGCGTCCGTGTCCGAGTACGAGACGTGAGTGCGATCGGAACCGTGCAACGAGCAAAAGAGCTATCCGGCGAGCTACCGGAGCATCGACAACGCCGTCCACCGTAAACTATGAACGAAGTGCAACTCGAGGTCGCGAAAGCGTACCCGAACGACTCGGGCCGGGGTATCGCCCGACTCGACCCGGACACGCTGCTTCATCTGAAGCTGAGTCCCGGAGACATCATCGAGATCGAAGGCGCAGATACGACTGCCGCCAAGGTCTGGCGGGCCGACCGACAGGACTGGAACACCGACACTGTCCGGATCGACGGGTTCACCCGTCAGAACGCGGAAGTGGGCATCGGCGAACGGGTCACGATCCGCAAGGCCGAAGCCACCAAGGCGGACTCACTCGTCCTCGCGCCCCCGGAAGAGGCCTCGGTGCAGTTCGGATCAGACGCCGCCGGGATGGTCAAACGCCAGATCCTCAAGCGACCGGTCGTCGGGCGGGACATCGTCCCGGTCATGAGTTCGACGAACCACCCGTTCATGCGGTCGCCCGGACAGGCGATCCCGCTTATCGCGGTCGAGACCGAGCCGGAGGGCGTCGTTCTCATCACCGAAGATACGGACGTCGAACTCCGCGAAGAACCCATCTCGGGCTTCGAGAAGACCGGCGGGGGAATAACCTACGAAGACATCGGTGGACTACAAAACGAGATTCAGCGGGTGCGGGAGATGGTGGAACTCCCGATGAAGCACCCGCAGATCTTCAAGAAACTGGGCATCGAGCCCCCACAGGGCGTGCTCCTGCACGGGCCGCCCGGTACCGGCAAGACGCTGCTCGCGAAGGCCGTCGCCAACGAGACTTCGGCGTCGTTCTTCTCGATCGCCGGACCGGAGATCATCTCGAAGTACTACGGGGAATCCGAACAGCAACTCCGGGAAATCTTCGAGGACGCGAGCGAGGAGTCCCCGGCGATCATCTTCATCGACGAACTCGACTCCATCGCACCCAAACGCGAAGACGTCACTGGCGAGGTCGAACGACGCGTCGTCGCCCAGCTACTGACGATGATGGACGGCCTTGAGGCCCGCGGCCAGGTCATCGTCATCGCGGCGACGAATCGAGTCGACAGCGTCGATCCCGCGCTGCGACGACCCGGCCGGTTCGACCGCGAGATCGAAATCGGCGTTCCGGACGAGACCGGTCGTGAGGAGATACTACAGATCCACACGCGCGGAATGCCCCTCTCGGACGACGTCAACCTCTCGAATCTGGCGGACGAGACGCACGGATTCGTCGGTGCGGACATCGAGAGCCTCACCAAGGAGGCCGCAATGAAAGCACTGCGCCGGTACCTCCCCGAGATCGACCTCGACGAGGAGGACATCCCGCCGTCGCTCATCGACCGGATGATCGTCAAACGCGAGGACTTCACGGGGGCGCTGAACGAGGTCGAACCCTCCGCGATGCGGGAAGTCCTCGTCGAGTTACCCAAGATCTCCTGGGACAACGTCGGCGGGCTCCACGACGCGAAGGATCAGGTCAAGGAGTCCGTCGAGTGGCCGCTGAACCAGCCCGAAAAGTTCGATCGGCTGGGAATCGATCCACCGGCCGGCGTCTTGCTGTACGGTCCGCCCGGTACCGGCAAGACCCTCATGGCCAAAGCCGTCGCCAACGAGACCAACGCGAACTTCATCTCGGTCCGCGGGCCACAGCTGCTCAGTAAGTGGGTCGGTGAATCCGAGAAAGCCATTCGACAGACGTTCAGGAAGGCACGTCAGGTCTCACCCACCGTGGTCTTCTTCGACGAACTCGACGCCCTGGCACCCGGCCGTGGCGG
>SLIS01000345.1 GCA_007135505.1 Halovivax sp. | reverse complement strand
TTCGTCCAGCCACCGCCGGTGACGTGGGCGGCGGCGCTGACGTCGTAGGAGCGGACGTACTCGAGGAGGTCGGTGTATATTCGCGTCGGTCGCAGGAGTTCCTCGCCGATCGATCGCTCGGGAATCGGTGGGAAGGGATCGTCGTACTGGTGGTCGCGAGTGGCGGCTTCACGCGCGAGGGTAAGACCGTTCGAGTGAATGCCGTTCGAGGGGAACCCGACGAGGGCGTCGCCAACAATAGCCTCACCGTCGAGCACGGCGTCCTTTGGGGCGAGCCCGGCACACGCTCCGGCCAGGTCGAAGCCGTTGATGACTTCCGGCATGACCGCCGTCTCACCGCCGAGCAGCGTGAGATCCGCTCGCTCCAGGCCGACGGCGAGTCCCTGACCGATCTCGTTCGTCAGGGCGTCGTCGGGTTCGTCGATCGCGAGGTAGTCGACGAAAGCGACCGGTTCGACCCCGGCCGCGACGAGGTCGTTGACGTTCATCGCGATACAGTCGATCCCGATCGTCGAGAAGTCCTCGATCGCCTCGGCGACCAGTAGCTTCGTGCCGACGCCGTCCGTGGCGAGGGCCAGGTACCGATCCCCGATGTCGAGCAACCCGGCGTACTCGGTCGTCAGATCGCTTCCGAAGGCCTCGAGGAGTGCCGCAGTCGCGTCCTCGCTGGCCTCGATATCCACCCCCGTATCGGCGTAGGTGAGCCCCTCGTCCTCGTCGGTCATGTCTGTACGACCTCGGGGTGTCGGCAAAAGGTCACCGGTCCGGGCCGATCACGATGCCGGGCGTGGGCAATTCCCCCGAACGGGCATAACGCGGCGTGCGGACGTCGTCACGGTCGCCGGTCACTGCAGGCCGACGAAGAAGATCACGTACAGCGCCGCCAGCAGGCTCGGGACGAAGACCAGGACGAAGACACCAACGTTCCACTCCTTGACACTGTTGCCGTCGAGCGGGCCGTAGGGGATCATGTTGAACGCGGCGAGGAAGACGTTGATCCAGACGCCGAGTTGACCGATCTCCCCGACGAGTGTTGGTGCACCGACCAGACCGGGCGCGAACATGAGCGGGAGGAACAGGACGGCGAGAGCGTGATTCGTGAGCGGACCGGCCAATGCGACGAGCCCGTTCTGCCGGACCGTGATCCGGCCGCGGTGATAGACGGCTCCCGGCGCGGCAAACAGAAAGCCGATGAGTGCACTCATGATCGCGAGGAAGAGCATATTGTAGTCGGCTCTGAACGCGGCTATCTGGCCGAATCTGATGGCGACGACCTTGTGCGCCAGTTCGTGCAGCAGGAATGCCACACCGACCGTGACGAAACTGAGAACCGCCATCCGAGGGATGGCCACTACGTCGAAGCCTCCGGTACCCGGTTCCCGGGTCAGGAGAAGCGCGAACGCGACGCTGAGTACGACCCACGCCACGCCGAGGTCGAACAGTTCTCGGTTACTAAACGACAACTCCGCTCGGTTCGCATAACTCATGAGAAAATTCCTATCAGTGCGTCGAGACTGTTTCTGGCCCCCGCGAACAGTTCACCCATCAACTCGCCGGCTCCGCCGATCTCGCCACCGAACCACGGAACGACGACCAGCAAGAACAGGACCGAAGCGATCATGCTGCCGACGTTGGTCAGCGCGACGATCACGATGAGTCGAAACAGCGGTACGTCGAGCATCTCTCCGAATAGCTCGTCCAGCGGCCGCTCCGTATCGTCGATCAGGTCGTTCAGGAGCTGGATGTCGCTTACGTTGACCGGGCGGTGTCGAAGCTCCATGTAGCCGGCGAACCAGCCCGGTGCGAGCAAGGGATTGATGCTCGTCAACCAGGCGACGCCGCCCCCGACGCCGGCACTCGTCCAGCGAGCGCCCGCGAGCCGGGCCAGCGTGAATGCACAGAGGCCGTTGAGCAGGAACCAGGCCAGAAACAGCTGGAGCAAGAGCGTGTCCTGGACACCGGCCATCAGCAACAGGAAGAAGAACGCGACGAACCCGACCATGAGCAAGTAGCCGAGCACCTTCGTGATGGAGAACCGTCGACCGGAGTCGGTTCCCGAGATGTCCGCCACCGATGGCAGCGATTCGGGTGCCGCGAGGTGTCGTTCGATGCCGTCTTTGTGACCCGCACCGACGACAGCGACGACGTGGTACCCCTCCGAGCGAAGTGCCTGGAGCCGATGGGCGATGAACGCGTCCCGTTCGTCGATCAACGCCTGCGCACCGCCGGGGCTGAATCGGCGAAACTCCTCCATCATCGCCGAAACGACGTCCCCATCGGTGAGTTCCTCGATGTCGATCTCGTCGAACGACTCGATCTCCTCGTCCGACGGCGTCATCGCGACCCCGAGCAGGAGGCCGAGCGAACCACCGATGCCGATACCGGCCAGGACGCCAACGGTTCCGCGAAGCACCAGTGCACCGGTGCCCTCTACGGACCCGGGCGAAATCGGCCCGACGAAGGTTCCCGTTGCGACGAGCGCGACGAGTGTCGCGACGCCAATACCCATCCCGACGAGCAGTCTGAGAGTGAATCCACTTAGCGGACTCTCGCTCGCGGTCGCAGAATCGAACGACGGTAGAAACAGGAGTCCCACGAAGAGGCCGACGACGAGGCCGATTCCCACCGCACCGACGAACTGGAGGATCGTCTCGCTCGTCACTCCGAGGGTGAGTAGCTCCCCAAAGCCGAGCGACGGCGCGATGAATCCGGCGAACAGCAGGCCGACGAACCCACCGAACGCCGCACCGAACGAGAGGCCGACGGTCCGGGGGTTCGTCACGCCGAAGGCGAGCCCCCCGATGAGTTTCGCCTTCTCACCGAACGAGAGCCGGGCCCAGAATCGCTGCATCGTCACCTGAATGTCCCGGTCGACGAGGGCGACACCGAGTCCGTTTCGTTCTGCCGCGTCGATCGCGGCCTTCATGTCGGCGCCGGGTTCGACGTCGAACCGCTCGCCCAGGCGCGACTGGACGTACGATAGCATCCAGTAGGCCAGAAACTGGAAGACGGTGTTACCGGAGAGCAGATCGGACGCCTCGATGTCGTCCGGGGCGCCCCCCTGCAACTGCCGATACCGTCCCTCGTCTAGTTCGACGGCGACGACGTCCGGCTGCTCCTCGTCGATGGTCTCGGTGACTTCGTCGACGCTTTCCTGCGAGACGTGTGCCGTGCCGACCACCGTCACCGACCCGCGCTCGCGGTCGGGCGGGTCTGGAGGGGAGGGGACACCGTCCTCGCGTGCGTCACTCATTACTGTCGGTCAACAAGCCCACGACTTTTAGGGGTATCGAACCCCGTCGTGTCAGGCAGGTTCCCCGACGTGGCGGGGCAACTGCCTCGACCGCTCGATCACTCGACCGCCTTCAACAACATCTTCTTTCGCCACCCCGAGCGTTCGCCTATGACCACCTTGATGGACACGTACATCGAGAATCGTGAACTCGTCCAGCCGAACCACACCAACATGCTGGGCAAGACGCACGGTGGGAATGTGATGAAGTGGATGGACGAGGTCGGCGCGATGGCCTCGATGCGGTTCGCGGGCGAAACCTGCGTCACCGCCCGGGTCGACAGCATGAACTTCGAACTCCCGATCCGCGTCGGCGATTCGGCTCTCGTCACGGCGTACGTCTACGACGCCGGAGAGACGAGCGTCAAGACCCGCGTGACCGTCGAGCGAGAGGACCTCAGAACGGGCGAGAGTGAATTCACGACCGAATCGTACTTCGTGTACGTAGCGATCGACGAGGACGAGCGCCCAACCGCCGTTCCATCCCTGTCGGTCTCCAGTGAGCGGGGCGAAACCCTCCGTCAGCGGGCACTCGACGGTGAAGCGCGGAACCGATAGCCCGACGCCGTGAGGGGACGGGAAACCGGCCCGCGTCGATCTGACGGTCGCGATCGATTCAGCTGCAACTCATCGATCCCGATCCAGTCGAGCCAGACTCGAAACCCCAGGAATTCAGTTCGGAAGCCGGTGCAGAAACAGGTACCGACGACACTCCGAGCGGGGGATAGAAACCGTCCAGAGTCCGAACCAAACCGGGTCCCGATTCCGAATCACCAGCACGAATCGGCCCGGTACCGAACGACCGCCCGGTAACAATCCTTATCGGCCGACCGGCCGTAGACCCGTCCATGACACTCGCGGTCGATCCGCCGGCGCCACCGGAGCTCGAGTTTGTCGACCCGAACGAGTACGACGACGCCTCGATCTCGGGTGGCCCGGACGTCGACTATCGTCGCGAAGAGCTACAGTCGTTTCTCGAAGCCGGCGCCTGGGAGGAAGCGTTCGAGGCGTGGTCGGCTCGGACCGACATGTCCGAAACGGAATTCCGGATCGCAACCGACCTGGACCTGTTCTCTCGCTTCGACTTCTTCTGGGACGACTTCGCGGACCGGGTCGGCTATCACGCGCCGGGGATCCCCGAGGACTGGGGCGAGCGCGAGTACCATCCCGACCTCGAGTCGTGGGGGACCGTCTCGTCGATCAACGCCGAACTGACCGAGTTTGGCCAGCTCCTCTGTGAGCACCTCAAAGACGAGTACATCGACTGGGAAGCCGAGTACGAACCGCCGGAAGATCTGCCGGATTTCGGCTGAAACCGGGGGCCGTGCCACCGGTGAGATGCAGTGAGTCGATGCAATCGTTGGATCGCGGTAGATCCGGAGTGTTTCAGCGGCGAGCGATCACGTACAGCGTCTCCGGCCGGTCGCGTGCGGCTTCGACGGTGAACCCGACCGACTCGAGCTGGGATTCGACGTCCGCCAGTGCGAACCGTTCGTCGATCGCCGGTCCACTGTCGCCGTTCCCGTCGCTACTCCAGTCGACGGTGACGAGACGACCGCCGGGGCGGATCACCCGGGCGAGTTCGTCGAACGACGCCTCGCTGGCGTACTCGTGGTGAGTCATCGTGGAGAACGCCCCGTCGAGTTCGTCGTCGTCGAACGGCAGCGAGGCTACCTCGGCCGTAACGAGTTCGACGGCGTCGGGGAGTCCGTGTTCCCGATAGAACTCGTGCATCTCCTCCTGGACGTCCACCGCGTAGAGGGTCCCGACGAACGGCGCCACGTCGTCGGTGTAGAATCCCGTTCCGGAACCCAGGTCCGCGACGGTCGCGTCCGCCCCGGTCGGAAGCCCCTCGAGTAACTCCTCGCGCGAACAGAAGCGATACCGCGAGGGATCCCGCAACGCCTCGGCACGGTCGATGGGGAACGTGTGAAAGCCCATCAGCGCATTCCCCCGCCGATTCGGCTGGTCTGCGCAAGCGTCCGTTGTGACTGTACGAGCACGCACCAAGTCTCTTCCATACGGGACCCTCGCGGGACCGCGTCAAAATCCTTGCTACGTCGGCCGCGCCACGCGTAGGATCGACGGGACGGATGTCGTTCTCCGACCCGGCAGCGATGACGCTCCGACACCCAAGCTATATTCGCATCCGACGGCAACTGACCCACTGATGAGCCTGATCGACGATCTCGACTCCTACGGGGAGCCGAACGACGTCGGCCCCGAGGACCAGGCCCCACGAGAGCCACGCGGACCCCCGGACACCTCGACGGGCGACTTCCTCGTCTGGACGTTCGACTCGGAGAGTTCGGAGACGGTCCCGGACACGTACCTCGTCGCACGCGATCCGGATCCCCTCGACTTCAGGATGTGGGTCTTCGCCGGCCGGGGGGACGAGGCAGCGTTCGTCCTCCGGGCGTCCCATCGATTCAGCCCCGACGAGGCCACCGAGATGCGTCGCAGTCAGTGCTGTGAGGTGTTGATGGAGGGAAAGTCGTTGCAAAAGGAACACTGTCCGGCACCGGTCGCGGAATACGTGGAATCGAACGTCGATGCGACGGTGACGTACCCCGATTCCGAACCGGACCGATCCCGGGATTCGCCGATCACGTACTGAGCCGACCGACACCCGTTACGGAAGCGATTCGACCTGTCCTTCAGAAAAAGGCCT
>SLIS01000061.1 GCA_007135505.1 Halovivax sp. | reverse complement strand
TGAGCGTCGTCGAACCGTGGTTCTCCTCGGCGCTGGGCGGCGGCACCTGGGCGCTGTACTACGAGGCGGAGACGGGCGAGATCTCCAGCCTGGACGGCGTCGGTCCGGTCGGGTCGGACGCGTCTGTCGAGGACTTCGAAGACCGGGCCGGCGAGCCCGGGATCCACCAGGCCATCGTCCCCGGCGCCTGGGACGGCTGGATGCGCTGGCTCGAGGCCTTCGGGACGATGGACCTGGATAGCGTGCTCGATCCGGCGATTCGGATCGCACGCGAGGGCTACGAGGTCAGCAGCGGGATGGCCCGCTGGCTCGACAGGGAGGCCGACCAGATAGACGACCGGCCGGACGCGGCCGCGATTTACGCCCCGGACGGGGAGTTGCTCGAGGCCGGCGACACGGTCTACCAGTACGACATGGCGGATACGTTCGAGGCTCTCGCCGAGGCCTACACCGCGGAGTTGGAGGCCACCGGGGACCGAAGCGAGGCGTTCCAGGGCGCCAGGGACTACTTCTATCGCGGGCCGATCGCCGACGCCATCGTGGACTACTCCGACGAGCACGGGGGTTACCTCACGGTACCCGACTTCGAGGAGTTCGCGGCCGAGCTGGTCGAGCCCCTCTCGATCGAGTACACCGACGGCGTCCGGGTCTACCAGAATCCACCGAACAGCCAGGGAATTACGCAGCTCCTCGCGCTGAATACGCTGAAAGGGTTCGATCTCTCGGCGCTGGGACCGGATCATCCCGACGCAGTCCACGTCCAGGTCGAGGCGATCAAGCTCGCGTTTGCGGACCGGCACTTCCACGTCGGCGATCCCGACCGGGTCGAGGTACCCGTCGCGGAACTCCTCGACGACGGCTACGCCGACAGCCAGCGCGAGCGCATCGACACTGACGAGGCGATGGCGTGGCCGATCGAGTCGGGACTGGTCGATTCAGCCGGCAGGATCGAACGGCGATCCCGATCGGACGGCCCGCCACACACCAGCACCTTCCACGTCCTCGACGGTGACGGTAACGCGGCGGCAGTCACCACCAGCCTCGGCGCGCAGTTTCTCGTCATCGGCGACACCGGGATCCACATCAACAACCGCATGCGGATGGTCGCGCTAGAGGACGACGATCCAAACCGGCTCACGCCGGGGTACAAAGTGCGCCACACGTCGAATCCCTACCTGGCGACGCGGAACGGCGAGGTGTACGTCTGCGGCGGTACGACCGGCGTCGACACGCAGCCACAGGGACAGACCCAGCAGTTCGTCAACGTCGTCGACTTCGGATTCACCGCCCAGGAAGCCATCGACAGGCCGCGATTCGTCAGTTCGGCCTTCCCCGAAACGCAGTACCCCTACGAGGCGGAGAACCGGTTGCAGATCGAATCGGGGTATTCCGACGACGTGATCGACGAACTCGAAGCGCGCGGCCACGACGTCTCGGTCGATACCGGCTCGTACGGCACCGCCAACGCGATCGTCGTCGACGACGAGACCGTTCAGGTCGGTGCCGAATCGCGGACCGACGCGGCCGAGGGCGCGGTGATGGAACTATCGGAGTCAGACGTGGACGGGACGGAGTAGGGTGTCGTCGGGCCGGTGTAGAGCGTCGACGGGGTACCACGCCAGCAGCGTCTCAGGCGTCCGGACGAGGCATCGTCTCGAGGGCCTGGACCCGATCCGTCTTCTCGACCGACTGGTACTGGCGCCGCCAGGCGTCCTCGGGGAACAGGCCGTTCCGGTCGAACAGGTCGCGGGCCGCGTCGGTGAGTTCGTAGAACTTGTAGGGATAGTCCCGGAGGCGGTTGCCGGGCTCGATCTCGCGTTCGCGGACGACGCCGACGTCCATCAGCGTGTGGAGGTGCCGGCGGATCGCGTCGTCGCTGAGCGGCGGATTCATGTAGTCGAGCTCCTCGACGCTCGGCATGCCCGACGGGTGGCCGACGATATCCGCGAGGATGTCGGCTCGCTTCTCGTCGGTCGCTTTCTGCAGGGCGAGCCAGGAGTCGAAGGAGCCGGGCGACGCGTTCGGTGCGGACGACGAGTCGGTCGCCGTCGGCTCGGGTCTCATACGCTCGCTTGGGACGGAGGTCACATAAACATTTGCGTCTAAATGAGGTCGTTATCGCAAATAGTTTCGCAACTGGTTTGGTAATTAGTTCCACAATCGGTTGCGCAAATGGTTCCGTACCGATCGGGACGCGATCAAACGGTAAGCGGGAGGCGCTCGGGGACCGACCGAGCGTGTGGCCCCATGCCTATCGAGAATTCATCAGCGGTCCGTAGACGAGTTATTTGGGAATCGATTTGCCAAGAGTTGCAGATTAGTCGATACACGGGTTCAGGAACTGATCGGGGACTAGTTTGGAAACGAATCGGGACCTAGTCAGGAGCGAGTTAGCCAGTGGTCCGGAGACTGAGCGGACCCGCGTCCGGAATGGGACCTCAAGTGTCAGTTAATCGTATACACAGATCGAATGACTAATACGTACTAATTACCATTATTGATCGATGGAAGGACCCCCGGATTCGGCTGGCGAGACCAGTCACGACGCAGCCGGGATTCCGGACGAAGACACCCTGCTGGCGGAAGTCTCCGCGATCGAACTCACGCCGGCCGAGCACCAGCGGATCAAAGACATCGTCCACGGACCCCTGCTGAACCGGCTCGCGAGTCACGACCGTCGGTACCTGATCGTCGGCGCGGGCGACGACAGCGCCGCGGCCACGCGACGGGCGATCGTCTACGAGGCACTGGACGGGCGCACGGACCCGCCGGCGACGGCGATCCGGCTGGAGGACTTCGACCTCACCCCCGACGAGATCCGGCTCTGGACCCGTCTGTTCGACATCCTCTGCGGCGTGGCGACCCACGTCGTCGCCGTCGTCGAGGACTTCGACGGCGGCTACGTCTGGGAGCTTGGACTGCTCTTCGCGCCGGCCTACCGGGAGAAGACGTGGGTGCTGAAACGGCGGTACCCGGACCCGAGAACGGAGCGCGAGCGCTACGACAACGGCATGGCGGCCTCGCACGTCCGGGCGCTCCTGACCGGGGACCGAGCGCACGAGTGGACCGCGCCGTCGCAGCTGCGAGAGGCGGTCGCGAAGATTCCGTCATCGACCCACGACTGAAGTCGTGGGCTTGTCGGTGGACTCCCGGTCTGCCGACTCAACAGAGTCGGAGGCGGTGTACTCACCGTTCCCGTTCAGCGTCCCCGACTTGAGGGCGAGATGACCGTCGCCCAACCCGGAGGGGCGTTTGCCCTCCGGTAAAGTTAGCAACTTGAGGCCGATGTTCTTCGCCGCGTTGTAATCGCCGTCAACCGAGTACTCACACTCGGTACACTCGAACCAGCCGTCAGAATTGCGGTTCCTGCTGGATTGATGGCCGCACTTCGAGCAGGTTTGCGAAGTAAACGCAGGTGGGATCTGCTCAACGCGGATGCCGTGCTCGGCGGCCTTCCATTCGAGCATTTCTTGGAGTTCGCGGAACGCCCAGTTGTGCATCTGCCGCTTCACTTGGTCGTTCCGGTTGTCCATCCGCTCACGGATGTGGGTCAAGCGTTCGACGGCGATATACGAACAGTCACAGGCGTCGGCTTCCTCTACGATGCGTCGAGAAATAGTGTGCAGGCGGTTCAACACGAAGCGGTTTTCTCGCCCCGACAGTTGCCGGAGTACCTGCTTGGCGGAGCGAGTGCCTTTGTGCTGAAGGCTTCGACGCACGCGGAAGTAATGGTTCTGACCCCACAACAGCTCGCCACCGTCGTAGAACGACCCAGCGCTGGTCACGGCGACGTTCTTCAAGTTCACGTCCACGCCCAGTACCTTGTCACCGTCTCGTTCGTCAACCTCTTTCTTGAGGACGATGTGGAGGTAGAACGCATCCTCGTCCTCGCGGTAGTGGAGCGTCCCCATCCGCTTCTCGTACGCATCGTCATCAAGGTAGGATTTCTGGTAGTCGCCGAGAACGTAGTCCACGGCGACTCTTCCGTTGATGGTGGAGAGCGTGGCCGACCTGTCCTTGATGGTCAGCGTCCGCTTGTCGTAGACGGCAGACGGTTCGTTGAATCGTGGGAGCGGTCGGCTATTGCCCTTCTTCCAGTCAGCGACTGTAGACTTCATCGCTTCGACGGCTTTCGAGTACGCCCGGACACAGAGGTTTGCGGGCAAGTCTGTCTCATCTCGCAAGTCGTAGTACACGTTGTCGTGTATCTTCGACTTGTCGAGGAGGAGATAACCGTCGTCGCTTCGACCGTGTTGGACGGTGTAGCTGGCGGCGTGATTGAACTGGTCGATGGTCTGATGGAGGTCGTCCTGTCGGTCGTCGGGAACCGATAGTTTGACCGGTATAGTTCGCTTGACCTCCATCTACGACCTTATATACGAACTGTTGTTTTATAAATTTAATGATTAATGCGAGGAGTCAGCCTGACGGCGCTCGTGGACAATATACTGCTTTGTCGGCTTCCTCCCACGACTGAAGTCGTGGGCTTCCGCCTCGAATACGTGTGACTACGATCGATCGAGTAGCGATCGTTGACGGTCGAGAAACGAACGAAGGGTCTCGAGGTCGTCAGTCGACGCCGTCGAGTGACCAAACAGACTCTTGAACCGGTGATCGAGTCCACCGCCGACGAGAACGAACCCAAGACTGGAATCGGTCAACGCCTCCAGGACCGTGATAAGCGTCTCGCTCCGGGCTTCCTGGCTCATCCGTCACTCCCGGATTTCAAGTGCATGGTCAGGCAGGCTCCAGACGGTATCCCGTCCCGGTATCGATGTCGTCGTAGAGCCGGGCGAGCATGTCGAGAGCGGATTCGAAGGTGGCGTAGTGATCGCGAGCGAAGTCGACCGTCTGCTGCAGTGGAAGTACCGGCCGACCGTCGACCAGTTCGGCTTCGACGGCTGGCTGGGGATCGAGAACGACCTGTATCGGCCCGTCGAACTCGTCCGGCGGACGACGGTCCCGTGCCGATGAGATTCCGAACCGATCGAAGAACGACGACCAGTCGTCCAGGTCGACCTCGCGAACGGCGATGAATAGCGGATAGTCCGTCGGGTCACGAGCGACCTGATAGCCGCCGTGGGTCCAGACGTAGACGGCATCGATGGACGTGAACGCGTAGGGCATGTTCGCGAACTGGGGAAGAACGTACGCGTCCTGAATCGACGGTGGCGAGCGATCGGCCGCCGCTGCCAGGAACTCGAGGCCCGCCGATCGGATGGTCGAATCGACCAGGTGGAGTCCGCGGTCGTACTCGACGAACCCCGCCGATTCGAGACGCTCGACGACGCGTCGAATCGTCTCACGATTTTCGTCGATGCGCCGAGCGAGGCCCGAGATAGAATCGCCCGTTTCGAGGGCGCAGACGACCTTCAATTCCCGCTCGCCACACACTTCGTACATTCTATAGTTGCACAATAGTGTGGAAGGGTAAAAGCGTTAATGTGATTCCGGGCTGCGCTCCGGAGCGCCTCGAGGATGTGACGCCGACCGTCAGGTCAAACGCGCGTCAGCTTCCGCGAGAGCGCTCGAAGCGAAGGCGACGCGTAACAAAATGCCGAGTCACCGTGCCGGATGGCATGGTTTCCCTGAGAGGATTGCTGATCAATGCGCTCGTCGGCCTCGTGATCCTGTTCCTGGCGAATATCTTCGGGCTCGGCGTCCAGATCTCGATCGTCACGCTCCTGATCTGTGCGGTCCTCGGCGTCCCCGGGGCGATACTCGTGATCCTGCTCGCACTGCTAGACGTCGCCTTCGTGGCGTCGGTGGGTCCGCTGGTTCCGGTCTAGTGGTCGCCGGCAGTGCGACGTGACTGAGCCACGGAAGTTCGTGACACCGGTATTCCGCCCATATTCGAGTCGAAAGTGAGTGCTGACGAACGGACCTGCTCCGGGAACCCTCGAAATAGGTTGGGTAAACGACGGACAAATCGGTAGCCGGAACGGAAATAGTATTCAATAATAATCTTTTTTGATTTC
>SLIS01000210.1 GCA_007135505.1 Halovivax sp. | reverse complement strand
TCAACGGGGGAGATTGTGACGGGATGAACGGAGACGGGAAGTCGCCGCACAAAACGGGTCGAACCGGCGTGCTCGTTCGACCGTCGAAGAAGGACCACAAGAAAGGGGATGGCAATCAGGACCGCCTCTCCAACGTGACGATCAAGAACCTGACCGTCAAGAAATGCCATACCGGTATCGCCTTCATCAAGACGAAGGGGAGTACGATCTACGATTCGGCCACCCACCACAACGAGATGTACGGCATTTATCTCTACGATTCGGACAAAAACGCCGTGAATCTCAACGTGACGACGTACAACACGCACGGGATCTACCTGCTCGACGCCCGTCGGAACCAGTTCAAGTGGAACAACCCGGCTCGCAACGATGGCTCCGGGTTCTACCTCGACAAACATCACACGGGCTCGTCCGACAATCACTTCGCAAAGAACCGGTCGTGGTACAACGATTACGGCTTCCGCCTGCGGCAGTCGGACGACAACAAGCTCGTCAAGAACGAGGCGTGCGAAAACGACAACTACGGCATCCGACTGCAGAAGTCCCACAAAAACACGCTCAAGGGCAACGAGGTGAACGAGAACGACAACTACGGCATCCGCCTGAACAAGTCCGATAAGAACACGCTCAAGGGCAACACGGCAAACAAGAACGACAACTACGGCATCCGTCTCAACCGGTCGCACGAGAATACGCTCGCGTCAAACCGGACGAATCGAAACGACGACTACGGTATCCGACTGAACCGATCGCACGAGAACACGCTCGAAGGCAACAAGTCGAACAGAAACGATAGCCACGGAATCCGGCTGAACAAGTCCAATAAGAACACGCTCAAAGGAAACACGACGAACCGGAACGAGTGGGGAATCCGGCTGAACAGGTCGGACAAGAACGTCCTCTCGAAGAACACCGCGAACAGGAACGCCCGATACGGATTCAGACTGCAGAAATCCAGCAAGAACACGGGCCAGGCCAACACCGCCAAAAAGAACGACGACGGCCCAATCTGCATCTCCGGCGGCACCGGGAACAAGATCGAAGTCAACGGAGAGACCTACACCGAAGCGATGGAGTGTGGGAATATAGCGGCCTAGCCAACCGATCCGTACGGAACCGAGGCACCCGTTGCGCCCCACTTCGATTTTCAGTCCCGAGGCTCGTACCGACTCCCGGAGGAGCGTCGTATCGTCACGCTGGTCCGAAACCAGCCAGTTCGACGATAGCTAGGTGGTCGGAAAGACGGTAGCGCGCTGCCACGGAGTCGTACTCGCCCGGCTGGCAACCGGCGGGGAAATCGACGGGTCGGTTGATACGTCGACCGAGGACAGCGCGAATCGCTCGTCGCCAGCTGTTCCGTCACACGTTCGCAGTCCGGCCGCTACGGACCGTCAGCCAGGGTACAAACGACGCTGTTTGCCCACCTGGACGACGTTCGTACACGCCGATGAGGAGACCATACCCGGGTGGCGACCGAATGCGGCGGGACGGTTTGTTTACGTTCATCAGCTAGTGAAACGTGAAATGACGGATTTATTTGATCGATCGTTGGTGTAATAAGTTGCAAGCCCTCTATTCTCGGAATAATAAATTAGATTGTATAGTAAAACGTCTAGAGAGATTTCGGCAGCTACTGAAACGTCCGGTTAATTCCGCGTATAGCGATATTACCATCCGGTTCGGTGAAAGCATTCGAAACGCCACGAAGTAACCTGCCTTTATAACAGGTCTCGGTTGCTGGGATTGAGATGTCGATGAGTACGACTGCATCACCCTCCACGGATTCCAAGAAACGCCGCCTGAAGCAGTACTTGCGCGAACGCGCCGAAGACGGAGAGATGTACTTCAAAGGGAAGTTCATCGCCGACGACGTCGGGCTCTCCCCGAAGGAGATCGGCGCGCTCATGGTCAGACTCTCCGAGTCCGCCGACGACCTCGAGGTCGAGAAGTGGTCTTACACGAGCGCGACGACCTGGCGCGTCGAGGCGGCGTAGACGCCACCACCGGCTGCCAGTCGACGAACTTCGGGTCCCCGCCCGATACACCCTGCACCTTCTCCCTATTTCGACGCCGACTTCGCGAGTGCCCACAGACGGGTGTTGGTTCGGGCAACGGCGGGTGCGCTGGGTCGCCAGTGCCAACATCTCACTCGCCCGGCCGATCGATTCGACGTCCTGCGAAGCAACCGGCGATTTATACGCGCCGGTGAGATACGTCCGTCAATGGCGGACGAGTCGACGACGAGTGGGCCCCCACTGGAGCGCATCCACTCGCTATTCACCATCGACGAGATTCACCAGCAGCCCGATCGGGTCGTCTACGTCGGCGAGCCGCGAGTCGACCCCGACGTCGCAGCCAGGGAACTCTGGCCCGTGTTCCACGATGCGGGCTGGGATCTCGAAGTGACGAGACGGCGGGGCCAGTACGCCCTCGTCGCGACGCGCCAGTCGCTCGGCGTCGACGGCGTCCCGTGGAAACACCTGCTGCTCTTCGTCGCGACGCTTCTCTCGACGCTGTTCGCGGGTGCCTTCTGGTACCAGCTCGATCCAGTCGCGAATCCGGTCGACGCCCTCCGGGCGTGGCCGTTTGCCGCGGCGCTCCTCTTCGTGCTGGGCGTCCACGAGATGGGCCACTACGTGGCGAGTCGATACCACCGGGTCGACGCGTCGTTACCGTACTTCATTCCGGTTCCGACCCTCATCGGGACCCTCGGCGCAGTCATCAAGATGGACGGCCGGATGCCGAGTCGCAAGGCCCTGTTCGACATCGGCGTCGCCGGCCCCCTCGCCGGGCTGGCCGCGACCGTGCTGGTCACGATCCTCGGCCTCCACCTCGATCCCGTCCACGCGCCCGCGGAGGTAGTCGACAGTGCGGACGCGATCGAACTGCGGATCGGGTATCCCCTCTTGCTCGAAGGGCTCGCCGCCGTCTTCGGCCAGTCGCTCTATCGGGGCGACGCCACCACGATGGTCAATCCCGTCGTGATCGCCGGCTGGGTCGGCATGCTCATCACGTTCTTGAACCTCATCCCCGCCGGGCAACTCGACGGCGGCCACATCCTCCGATCGATGCTCGGACCCGCACAGGAGACCGTGGCCGCGCTGGTTCCCGGAGCGCTGCTCGCCCTGGCTGGCTACCTCTACTTCGTCTCGGGATACGGCGGCCAGGCCGTCTCGATCTGGATCATCTGGGGCGTGCTGACGACACTGGTCGCGGCTGCCGGGCCGGTCCATCCGGTCGTGGAGCAACGACTCGGTTGGCGCCGACTCGCCGTCGGCATCGTCACGTTCGGGCTCGGGGTGCTCTGTTTCGTCCCCGTCCCGTTCGAAATCGTCAGTTGAGGGGATGGACGCCACCGGACTTCTCGGGTACGGCGGTTCTGTCCAAACACAGCGGCGCTGTAGCGGGATGGTGCAACGGCCCTGCTTTCGCTCACGGTACAGCAATCTACCACGCGCTCAATAAAATTCTACCCGTGCGCGAAGCCCTCGTCGGCCAGCGGTTCCCCGTCGAGCGTTATGCCGTCCTCGACGACGCGACCCAGGACCGAGACGGGAACTGGAGTCGACTCGCGGACCGGCTCGACCGCCTCCGCCGGAATCGTGAAGACGAGTTCGAAGTCCTCGCCGAAGGTGAGGGCCGTCCGAAGCGCCCGCGACTCGTCCGTCACGACGGTAGCCAGAGACTCGTCCACTGGAATCTCCTCCGACGTGATCGCGAAGCCACACGCGGAGGCTTCGGCGAGCTGGTGGAGCGAGCGGGCGAGCCCGTCGCTCGAATCCATCATGGCGGTCGCATGCGGCGCCAGGCCCAGTCCGGTCTCGACGCGGGGCTCGAAGCGAAAGAGGTCGTTGGCTCGGTCGTGCTCGTCCCGGTCGAACAGCTCCAGTGCGGCCGCACTCCGACCGAGCGTCCCCGTGACGCAGACGCGATCACCGGGCCGGGCACCGCTCCGGCGGACGGGGTCGACGGAACCCGAGCCGGGCGGCTCCGCGTCGGAGACGCGACCGAGCGCCGTCGTGGCAACGGTGAACTCCTGGTGGCCGTCGAGGTCGCCCCCGACGTACCGGGCGCCGACCAGTTCGCAGACGTCTCGCGCCCCGCGGACGAAATCGAGCAGTTCCGTTTCGACGAAGGCGGGTGCGGCGTAGACGGCAACGGCGGCCGTGGCCTCGGCACCCATCGCCGCGACGTCCGACAGCGAGGCGCCGACGGCCCGCCAGCCGGCCGTGTAGCGCGTCGTCCCGTCGGGAAAGTCCGTCCGGTCGTGGAGCATGTCCGTCGTCAGGACCTGCCCGTCGACGACGGCCGCGTCGTCACCGGCCGGCCCGAGTTCGCCCTCGAGGAGTGCGAGGGCCGCACGCTCGTCCATAGGTTCGCGTTTGCGGGCCCGAGAGAAAAGCGGTCCGGAGTGTTTCGGGAGTCGACTTCGCCCCGGAACGTGACGAGCGCGACGACCTGGTCTCGCCCCACGGACACTCGTTCGACGGACCGACCGGTATCGGCCGACGAGCAGCCGCCCCGACCGACTCGGCGATCGGCCGACCGATCGGCCGCCCCGACTGCGTTCGTGCGAACGGGAGCCCGGCGAACCCAACGGATCTGGCGACTCGAAGAACCACTGCGGCGAGCGTGTGACACAGAGACATCCACGGTCGCTGGACACCGATGTTCTTAAATGGCGGCGTCGGATACGCTCCCCCAATGGCTACCATGTACGACGTCCCGGCGGAGGCCCTCATCGAGGCGCTCGCCGCGGACCTCTCCGAGGAACTCGACGAGCCCGACTGGGCCGCGTTCGCAAAGAGCGGCGTCAGCAACGAACTGCCGCCGGAACAGGAGGATTTCTGGGCCACCCGCGCGGCCAGCCTGCTTCGCAAGGTCGCCGACACCGGCCCCGTCGGCGTCGAGCGGCTCTCGACCGAGTACGGCGGCTCCAAGCGCGGCTCGAACCGCTACCGCGTCGCACCCGACCGGCGCGCCGACGGCTCGAAGAACGTCATCCGGACGATCCTCCAGCAGCTCGAAGAGCAGGGTTACGTCGAGACCGCCGAGGGCGAGGGACGCCGTATCACCGCCGACGGTCGAAGCTTGCTCGACGACACGGCCGGGAAGGTCCTCGAGGACCTCGACCGACCGGAGCTAGAGCGCTACGCCTGAATCGACGCCCGTAATCGATCACGCTCGATCGACGTCTGGCGTCGGCTCGACATCCTCCCCGTTCGGGTGGGCTTTCTCCGCGACTCTCCGTAATCATTTTCCCCGACGCGACCCAACCGCACAGACATGAGCAACGCGGACGACGAACTCGACGAACTCCGGAGAGAGCGCATGGAGGAGTTGAAGGAGCAAGCGGAGTCCCAGGGCGCCAACGCGGAGGCCCAGCAGGCCGCCCAGCAACAGGCCGAAGCGCAGCGAAAGGCACTGCTGCGACAGCATCTCACCGACGACGCCCGCAAGCGGCTGAACACGGTGAAGATGAGTAAACAGCAGTTCGGCGAACAGGTCGAACGACAGGTCGTCGCACTGGCCCAGAGCGGTCGCATCCAGGGCAAGATCGACGACGAGAAGATGAAGCAGCTGCTCAACGAGCTCAAGCCCGAGTCGAAGAGCTTCGATATCAAGCGACGCTAATGCAACTCGGATTGCTGTACAGCGGCGGCAAGGACTCGACGCTCGCGGCGTTGCTCCTCGAGGACTTCTACGACGTGACGCTCGCGACGGCCCACTTCGGGATCACCGACGACTGGCGCCACGCCGAGGCGGCCGCCGCGAAACTCGACTTGCCCTTCGAACGGATCGAACTCGACGAGTCGATCGCCGGCGAGGCGATCGACCACATCAGGGAGGACGGGTTCCCCCGCAACGGGATCCAGCACGTCCACCTCGCCGCGCTGGAAGAACTCGCCGCCGGCGAGTTCGACGCCATCGGCGACGGCACCCGTCGCGACGACCGCGTCCCCACCGTTTCGCGCGCACAGGCCCAGAGCCTCG